>NZ_JBEOPJ010000019.1:0-101049 GCF_040309945.1 Shewanella sp. AC34-MNA-CIBAN-0136
TAGGTCGTTGGCTTGGGGTGCGTATTCTACGCTTTCCCGGGTTGGCGTCAAGTGTTTTTTCAAACTTTCTTTTCGCCTTGAACTCAGTGTTTTGAAGCACTTAATTCAACCTGACTCAGTAACCGCTTGCGCTGTCTGCCGTGTCAGTGGATGCGCATTATAGGCACCACACGTTTTTGCGCAAGGCCTTTTTTAAGGTTATTTGTTATTTCCGGCTTGTTTGCGGATAATTTAGCCTGACCAGCTAGTTTTTAAGCATTATACTGTCACAAACCATGAATATATAAGGATTGTTATGCCGACTAATATAAGAACTTACCAAGGAATACACCCTGATTTAGCTGATAACGTCTATGTTGACGAGTCTGCAGTGCTGGTTGGTGACATTAAATTAGACCATGACGCGAGTGTTTGGCCATTAGTTGCTGCGCGCGGTGACGTAAATAAGATACGCATAGGTAAACGCAGTAATGTGCAGGACGGCAGCATATTACATGTAAGCCGTAAGTCTGCGGCAAATCCTGATGGGCATCCATTGATTATTGGTGATGATGTCACTATTGGTCACAAAGCAATGTTACATGGCTGCAAGATTGGTCATCGTGTACTTATCGGTATGGGTGCAATTTTACTTGATGGTGCAATAGTAGAAGATGATGTGATTGTGGGAGCGGGTTCATTAGTTCCTCCCAATAAGGTTTTGCAGAGTGGTTATTTATATGTTGGCAGTCCATGCAAGCAAGTGAGGCCCTTAACTGAAGCCGAACGTGCATTTTTGCCACAGTCTGCTGATAACTATGTTCGTTTAAAAAATGAATACTTAGTAGACCTACAACAATAAGCCTGTTCGTTTAATGTAATGGATCGATTTTTCTTGGTCCATTGCATGTCCCCACTAAAATACCTTACTCCACACATTTTTTTATACTATCTGTTGATAAACTAATGTGGTCTTATATGATAGTAACTCATTTAGTTATGCTGTACTGCGTGTTTGATTGTTGCAACTAAATTCTAAGAGTCACTATATTGAGCTTTATTGCTAGATAGAGTGACTACATACAGTTTTGAATGCTAACCAGTATCGCCGAATATTTAACAAGGATGGTTAAGTGAAAACCCAAAAACGCGTTTCCACCAAATATATCGGCTATCTTGATATTAAGCAGCACTTACTACTCTTGGTCATCCCTTTATTACTTATCAGTATTATTTCATTTACAGCATTTGATACAGGTAGTGCTTATCAATTCCTATCTCTTATTGGTTGTGGTTACACTACCTGTTATGCCATAACATATTTTGTCCATAGACAAAATATGTTACGCCTTTGGCAACATTTAGAGCAAGTTGTCCACATTAACGATACGACTTATGAATTAGTGAATTTATCCAGTCAATACGATTCTGAAAAAACCTTTTTAGACGCTCTATTGCAAAAAGCAGTAAGTGCTATCGATGATGCCGAAATGGGCAGTATCATTCTGGTTGATAAGAATACCACTAGATTACAATTTGAGTCGGTTGTGGGGTTGGATATAGATGCTCTTCGAAAAATAAACTTTACCTTAGAAGAAACCTTTCAGTTCCGACGGACGAATGGTCGTTGTGATAAGGCGGTTGTGATTAACAACATGAAGAACATCAATGCTAAAAGCACTCTCACAAATGAAGACCAACACGCACTATTACATGCTTCGATACAACCAATTTGTTCCACCTTGTCTAGCCCCATCCGTATTGACGGAGAGCTTTACGGAATGATGAATTTAGACAGTAGCAAGATGGAAGCCTTTGGTGATTACGATATAAATCTGGTGAATATTCTTACATCAGAAGCCGCGAACGCAATTTCACTGTACCAAAAGTCTAAAAAAATTGAGCTCCTGGCTGATTATGATGGATTAACAGGACTGTATAATCGCAAAAAATTTGATGCAACAATTCTACAATGGCAACACCACCCAGAGTTAGCAAGCTATATCATTATTTTGGATATGGATAACTTAAAGCCATTAAATGATCAGTACGGACATCAAGCCGGGGACGATGCATTAAAGGCTTTTGCGCAATCACTAAAATCAATGTGGCATCCACATTTTTTAGTCGCTCGATATGGCGGTGATGAATTTATTGCACTATGCCGTGGCCCCATCGATGTCTTAGAGCAGCAAATAACACAACTGCAGCATGACCTAACGCTGTTAAACCCCGCGATTCATTTTAGCTATGGACTTGCCCAGTATAATCAAGATTGGTCTAACGCGTTTAAACAGGCAGATAATAATATGTATAGCCAAAAGCGACTGAAGAAACAACTGTTGCAGCCTTAAGCTAGAATAATATCACCACTGTCACTAAAAGCTTCTTGTTCAATCAATGCTTCTGCTTGGTCTTCAAGGTCAAAACGACATTGCTCAAATAAACACACGGCATTACTTCCACTCACAATTTGCTTGTCGCAAAGCTCACTGATGGCCGAAAAACTGGCATAACAGTTGATATTAACCCCTTGCTGCTGAGCAACAAACTTCACTTGATTGGTTTCGAGGTAGACTTGATCGGTAAATATCACGCTTTGATTCATTAGTCAGCTGCCTTTTGTGCTAATGATTCACGCAGTTTTAGCATAACCGAACCTGTATCAGGAGTAACCCCACGCCACAAACTAAAGCTTTTTGCCGCTTGACCAACCAACATACCTAGCCCATCAGCGGTTTTACGAGCGTGTTGTTCTTGAGCCCATTGGTTAAAGACTGTGGTTTGTTGGCTGTAGGTCATGTCGTAACAATCTGTTGTTTCATCAACGATAACGCTAGGTAAGGAAATTAATTGTCCAGATAGACCAGCTGAAGTTGAGTTAATCACTAAATCAAATGGCGATATTAGCTCTTCAATGGGTTTAGCAAAAAAGTTACCATACTCATTGAATAAAGCTTGAAGTTGCTCTGCTTTTTCGTGGGTCCGATTACAGATAATCAACTGAGCCACATTGTGTTGTAATATCGGTAAAATGCAGCCTCTTGCCGCGCCACCAGCTCCCACCAATAACACTCGCTTACCTTTCAGCGAACCGAACAGCATTTCCAGGTCATTCACCAAACCAACACCATCGGTGTTGTCACCGCCAATTTTACCATCTGGCAAATTAAACAGGGTGTTTACTGAGCCTGCGAGTTTAGCCATCTCACTGAGTTCGTCACACATGGCAAATGCTTGCTCTTTAAAAGGTGCTGTAACGTTAGCGCCTTTACCACCATCAGCAAAGAATGCCGTTAACGAAGAGTCAAATTGATCGACCGGCGCGAGAATAGCTTCATAGCTTAAGTCTTGCTGAGTTTGCTTGGCAAACTCAGTATGTATAAATGGTGACTTACTTTGGGCTATTGGGTTACCAAATACAGCATACTTATCTGTCATTCGCTTTGTCTCTTCATTAACGATTTAGGGAAACGTCCCACGTAAATCGTGAGATGCTATCGGCTGTAGGCTTCAGGCATTGCCGTTTTTTGTAAATAGCGATCACGGAGCTTGTCTTGACGACTGTCTGTGCTTTGCTCTTCTCCTGCAATCCACATCTTTTGCACTTTACTACTGAACTCGAAAGGATCGCCGCTCCATAATACTAAATCGGCAGGCTTGCCGACCGCAATCCGCCCAGAGTCTAAATGAAAAATATCAGCCACATTTGCCGTCACAGAAGCCAGAGCATCATCATAATTCATCCCGTTAGCAACCGCATTACCAGCACTAAAGCGTAGTGCGTAAATACCATGACTATCACCAGGTAATGCAATGGCTACTTTGACACCCGCGTTTGCTAGTTTACCTGCATTTTCGAGTGAATTATGCAATGCATCAAAACTTTCTGGTAAGTTACGCATGCTATCAATAACCACAGGGATGTTTGCTTGCGCGAGCTTATCAGCCACTAATACAGCATCAGCAGCATTGACTAGGATAAGATCTATGCCTAAGTCTTGTTTAAGTTTAATTAAATGCAAAATATCGCTGGCACGGTCGACGTCGATAATTAATGGTTTTTCACCCGCGAGTACCGCGTGAATAATCTCATCTTCACGACTTGGCACTTCGCTATCATCTTCAGCTGTTTTTTTCGTTTTACTCTTTTTGGCTTGCGCTTTTTTAGCATCCTCAAGTTTATGGATCAATTGCTGCATTCCTGCTGCACGAGAGCCTTCTTCTTTGGCACCTAACGCAACCACTAATCCGGTGTTAGCGGCCAGTATACTGTCCCAATCACCACTTAAGTCTACGGTAAATGTTTGTCCTGCAAAAATGCCTTCGCCACCACCTGATGACACTACATTACGAGTTATCCCGCCTTTGCGAGCAAATGGCACTGTAGATGCCTTGGGGTTGTAAGCTAAACTAGGATCGAAAACAACATCGGCTTCTTTTTCGTAAGCATCACGTGAAGATGCTACCGCACCAATTTCCACTAAGCCTAAATCATTCATACTCGCGATAAAGCCTGGAGTTAATATTGCCCCTTTAGCATCTATCACGGTATCAGCAGTCGGTGATGCCGGATTAATGGCTACAATAGTGCCGTCTTCAATCACAACTGTGGCATCGGTTAATACGCCTTGTTCTGTGGCGGTATGCACTGTGGCATGGATAATTGCTACGCTTTCAGCTTGAACTACACCGCAACTTAACGCAAAGCTGATAGATAAACTCAAGGCAAGTACTGATTTATTAAATAATGTCATTGTCTTGCTCCTTATTGTTGACCTAACATAAAGTCACTTTGTGCCTGGTAGGCAGGGTCTTGGCGGTCATACACTTTAGCACCATCAATAAATACCTGTTCAGCTTGAGCGTATACGCTAAACGGATTGGTATTCCATACAACCACATCTGCATTTTTACCCTTTTCGAGTGAACCGGTCTTATCGCTAATACCCAATGATTTTGCGGCGTTAGCAGTAATCCAGCCAATCACGTGCTCAGCTTTTAAGTCAAAGCCGTTAGCATTCGCGTTGTTCATGATTTTTGCCGTTTCTTGATTAAGGCGCTGAATGGTTACGCCAGAGTCTGAATGCACGACAGCACAAGAGTTTTTAACGGCATCGACCATGGCAACATTTTCAAGCACCATGTCATAAGCTTCTAATTTAAAGCCCCACCAATCTGGCCACATAGCTGCACAGTTACCATTTTCAGCCAATAAATCGGCAATTTTGTATGCTTCAACAGCATGATGGAATGTACCTGCGTGATAACCGAACTCCTTACCTAGGTCGATCATCATTGCCATTTCTTCAGCTTTGTAACAATGGTTGTGAATTAAAATATCACCTTCAAGCACACCTTTAAGCGTGTCTTTCATTAAGTCGCGCTCTGGTGCTACAGGGTTCTTACCTGCGGCATAGTCAGCATCATATTTATCCCAAGCACGTTTGTATTCTGTTGCTTGAATAAACGCTGTACGGTAACCCGCCATATTACCCATACGAGTCATAGGTAATTCGTTACGGCTGCCATATAAAGATTTAGGATTTTCACCACAGGCCATTTTTAATCCATAAGGCGCGGCTGGGAACTTCATCGCTTGCATGGTCGTAGCGGGAACATTTTTGAGTGTCACCCCACGGCCACCAATCAGGTTGGCTGAACCAGGTAAAATTTGTAGCGTAGTGATGCCACCTTCTCGGGCACGATTAAACCCAGGGTCTTGTGGCCATACACTATGCTCTGCCCATACCTCAGCGGTTACTGGGTTGGTCATTTCATTACCGTCATTGTGTGACTCGGCATTGGGACTTGGATAAACCCCTAAGTGTGAATGCACATCAATAATACCAGGGGTAATCCACTTGCCTTTAGCGTCGATAACTACAGCATCTTCAGCGGAAAGCTGTTGACCAACTGCGCTAATTTTACCGTCTTTAATTAATACATCGGCATCATCAATACGTTCACCAGTGCCGGTTAACACAATGGCATTTTTTAACAGTGTGGTTGAATTAGGCAGTATTTGATAAGTACTTGGATACGGATTGGCATTGATTGTGATTTTAGGGTCTTGTTGTTCTGCTGGACTACAACCTGCAATTGCAGTTGATAGCGCCACAGCAACCAAAGAAGGCATTAATTTTGCCATTGGGATCTCCTGTCTTATTTTGCGACTAATCTAACCAAGTTAACTGCCGAAATACAGCCTAATCGTTAAATAATTGGTATCAAAACGTTAACAAAAAAATGATCCTGCCATGACATTGATTTAGATATAATAACCCCGACACTCTTAAACACTGACTTAAACACTGACAATATGAACTGGTTACGTAAATTATTCGCTAAGCCGCAAACCGCTGATGACAGAGATACAGCGAAGTCAAATGCCTACGACCTTATTGGTGGCGACAAGGTTATCCGCACAATTGCCCATGACTTTTATCAACAAATGCAAACACGTCCCGAAACCCAAGCGTTATTAGCGATGCATCGCTCGCCAATGCAAGAGTCTGAACAAAAACTGTATGAGTTCTTAAGTGGTTGGTTAGGTGGTCCGCAACTGTATCAACAAAAACATGGTCATCCGGCTTTACGTGCCAGACACATGCACTTCGCGATTGATGAATCAATGCGAGATCAATGGTTAATCTGTATGCGTGCAGCCATTCAAAACAACATAAAAAAGCCTGAACATCAGCAAGTGATTATTCAGGCTATTTCTGCGCTAGCAGATAATATGCGTAATCGTTAGACTGCAGCTAACCAGTCTTGTGGCTTTAGGTAGATGTCATACAGCTCTGCTTCTGCAGTCCCTTCTTCTGGGGTGAATGCATATTCCCAGCGAACCAATGGTGGCATCGACATTAAAATGGATTCCGTTCGGCCACCAGTTTGCAGGCCAAATAAAGTGCCACGATCATAGACCAAGTTAAACTCAACATAGCGACCACGGCGATAAAGCTGGAACTGGCGTTCGTCATCGCCATATTCTAACTCTTTGTTGCGTTCGACTATCGGCGCATAAGCTTCAATAAAACCGTTGCCTACCGCTTGCATAAACTCAAAGCTTCGCTCAAAACCAGGTTCGTTAAGATCATCAAAAAACAATCCACCGACACCACGGGTTTCATTACGATGCGGTAAGAAGAAGTACTCATCACACCATTTTTTATACTTTGGATAAACATCTTCACCAAATGGATCGCAAATATCTTTAGCCGTTTGATGCCAGCTAACGACATCTTCTTTAAATGGATAGTAAGGCGTTAAATCAAATCCACCACCAAACCACCATACTGGGTCGGCACCTTCTTTACGGGCGATAAAAAAACGCACGTTAGCATGAGTCGTTGGAATAAACGGATTATTAGGGTGAATAACCAATGACACCCCCATAGCTTCAAAACTTCGGCCAGCTAATTCTGGACGATGTGCCGTGGCCGATGCGGGCATAGCGGCGCCCATCACATGAGAAAAGTTAACGCCGGCTTGCTCAAATACTTGGCCTTGAGTTAATACTCGACTCGTACCACCGCCACCTTCTTCACGTTCCCACGAATCTGCTTTAAACGTCGCTTTACCATCGAGCAGCTCTAAACGCTGACAAATATTTTGCTGTAATCCCAACAAAAACGATTTTACTTGTTGTGCGTCTGGCACATGGGAAGAGGTGTTTGACATAGTATTAG
Organism: Shewanella sp. AC34-MNA-CIBAN-0136; assembly: GCF_040309945.1. NCBI lineage: Bacteria > Pseudomonadati > Pseudomonadota > Gammaproteobacteria > Alteromonadales > Shewanellaceae > Shewanella > Shewanella sp. AC34-MNA-CIBAN-0136. The sequence goes on from NZ_JBEOPJ010000019.1 coordinate 7,674, forward strand.
CTTCCATTACGAAGAATTTGACCACTGCGAGCATCGATAATGGTTGATGGCTGACGTTGTTCGCCCAGCTTACCTAAAATCAATGCATCAATTTTATCGCTAAAATCAGTGATGATATGTTGTGCATCGACTACCGGTTGCTCACCGGCTAAATTGGCACTTGTCGATACTAAGGGTTTATTGAGGGTGTCGCATAACTCTCGAACTACTGGGTGAGCAGATACCCGTACGGCAATTGAATCAAACTCGCCGCATAATAATTTTGATACGTGTGACTGAATAGGCATAACAAATGTAAATGGCCCAGGCCACTTTGATTGAGCAAACTGCAGTTGTTGCTCAGTTAACTGAGTGATATCAAGATAAGGTAATAGTTGCTCAAATGAACTGGCCACCAAAATTAAGCCTTTTTGCCAAGGACGCTGTTTTACTGCCAACAGTTTCTCGATAGCACTGTCATTATCAGGATCGCATCCTAAACCAAATACAGCTTCTGTTGGGTAAGCTATCACGCCACCTTGTTGTATGGTGGTGGCGACAGCCGATGGCTGCAGTTGTAACATTGGATTTCCTTTCATGGTATAGAAACTATAAAGCACGCTTATATTTACAGGATTTTTGCGGACACTCGACTCGGCTACCAGCCGCACCTTTACGTTCGACTAAAATTCCGAAGCCACAGTCTGGGCACGCTTCATTATGGGGAGGATAGTTTACGATAAACTTACATTTTGGGTAGGCACTGCATGCAAAAAAAGTTTTACCATACCGGCTAGTACGAGATTCTAGATGGCCTTTTTTGCACAATGGGCAAGTTATCTGCTCAGCTTCATTGGTGTGGTCATGCTTTTCAATATGGGTACATTCAGGATAATGCGTACAACCGATAAAAATACCAAATCGACCAGACTTAACAGCCAACTCATTACCACATTTAGGGCACTCAGAACCGCTAATAATTTGGGTTTCGATCGACTCGTGTTGCACTAGCGGACGGGTATAGTCGCAGGTTGGATAGTTATTACAGCCAACAAAACTGCCATGTTTACTGTGTTTAACCGACAACTCAGCGCCACAAACAGGACAAAGTTCAAACTCTTTCTCCAATGCATGTTCGTGGACAGTAAATAGCTGCTGATCAATTTTCGACATGGGTTTCTCTATGAGTAATATTCTATAGACCTAAAAAAGGAGGCTAAGCCTCCTTTCTGTTATGAGTGTAAGCGCCCTTCTGGCTGCTCGAAGATTAAATCTTCCATTTGCTCATAGGCTGACTCATTTCCTGGCACATTAAATAGTACCATTAATACCACCCATTTGAGATCTTCTAACTCTAATGTTGGTTCATCTAACTCCATAACACGGTCAATAACCATTTCACGAGTTTCGACACTGAGCACTTGAATCTGTTCTAAAAACAGTAAAAAACCACGACACTCAACATCTAATTTGGCCATTTCCGCTTTAGTATAAATACGGAATGAATGTTGTGCATGATTACACAAGTACGGTTTATCACTCTCTTGTAGATCAGCTAAGTGCTCTAACCAAGAAAGTGCTTTGATAATATCAACTTGATGAAAACCCGCACGGGTTAACTCTTTAGTGAGTTCATCTTCATCAACTAATAACTCAATCTCACTATGAACATAATTTTCAAATAAATACATGAGGATATCGAACATGGCTAACTCCTCTTTAGTCTGACGTAACCACCGGGCACAGCTGCAACCCACCCTTGTAACTCAAGTTCAAGCATTTGTATTAACACCAGATCTATCGGTTTCCCACTATCCTCAACCACCGAGTCTATCGCGGTTGTTTCATATCCTACACTAGCTAACAGCGGAGGAAATGGCAAATCACTAATATCATTATCCTGTATATGGTGCCGTAGATGCAATTGTTCAAGGTGATAATCTGATAAACAGCCTAATTCTTCTATTATATCGGCAGCAGACTCGACAAGTTTTGCACCATTTTTAATTAAATCATGACAACCTTGGCTATATCCTCCTAATACCGATCCAGGTACAGCAAACACTTCACGATTTTGCTCCATTGCCAACCGAGCACTGATTAATGAACCACTTTTACGGCTTGCCTCAACCACCACAGTACCTAAGCTTAAACCACTGACAATACGGTTACGCCGAGGAAAGTTACCAGCAAAAGGCCCTATACTTGGCCAGTATTCACTGATGACGCAACCAGTATTGATAATGTCATGATACAAGTGTTGATGACGCTTAGGATAAATACACTCTACCCCACAACCCAACACGGCCATGGTCGTTCCATTAACCGCCAAAGTCGCTTTATGGGCTGCACCATCAATACCCGTCGCCATGCCGCTAGTGATCGAAAAACCTTGATTAGCTAAATGACCAGCGAGATCTGCTGCCATATCTAAGCCGCCTCGAGAGGCATTACGGCTACCAACAATCGCAATACTCGGTAATAAAAGGGATTCTATCGAGCCTTTAATAAATAATACCTGCGGTGGATCTGATATTTGCGCAAGTAATGGGGGGTAAAGTGGATCAGAGAGGGTCACAATGTAGTGATTAGGCTGCGAATCGAGCCAGGTTAGAGCTTGCTCTACTTTATTAAAGTCGATATGGCATTTAGCCAACAGGCTTGCCGATAAAGGTAAGGCCTGTGGCTCAAACTCTAGACGTTGACGAATCTCTTCAACGTCCATTTGAGTTAACAATTGTTGAATCCGAGCAGGTCCTAGCCCAGATACTGCACAAACAACTAGCCAGTCGACCAGTTTATCTGAAATTATTCACCTTTAATCGTCAATGGATTTGGTTTGGTCAATTTATCACCCACTCGAACAGGATGGTCATTAAACATAATCAACCCTAAACTGGTTTTATCAAACACTTTAAAAACCATCAAATTACCATGGAAAATATCGGGCATTTTATACACGGTATCTTCTGAAAAATTCGCCAACACTTTATCGTAAGATGAACGGTCAAGAGGGCGAACAGGATTACCATCATTATCGATAATAATGTTTTCGCCATCACGGTACATTGAAAAAACATGTCCAGTCTCAACGCCATCATTGGCACCACGATCTATATAGACAACGTCTAATTTACCTGCTTCGCGAATATTACCTGTTGTACCAATAATAGAAGTAGCAACGCTTAAATCTGCCGCTTTAGGAATAAAATAAGCCGACATTAACGCTTCATCTTCTACAGGTGCAACATGAAATCCACCTTTGGTTTCACGTAAACTACTCAGTAATTCAACTTTCGAGACATCGCCAGACTCAATAACACGTCCACTAGAGGCTAAAATAAGTTCTTGGCCTAATAATTCACCGCTATCTGGAGCAAAAAACTCACGTCCAGTTTGATAAATTGCCACTTTAAGACCTTGCTCAAGCTTTGAGTTCACATAGACTACGTCATTGACCACATGATGAATTGATGAGCTTTCACCACTCATAACTATCGGTAATCCCGCCAACCAAGTTGGATCAACAACTCTGTTCTGCACTAGATAGGGCTTAATCAACGCAAGGTCAACAGGTGGGATAGGACCATCTTTCGATATCATCCGCCCTTCTGGACTCTTTTTAATGTGCTGCTTAACAACCAAACGGGGCTGACCATCAATAAAGACTAATGTCAGTCGATCCCCTGGATAAATTAAATGTGGGTTAGCAATTTGTGGGTTTTCCCCCCACAATTTAGGCCAACGCCATGGGTCATTTAAAAAATAACCAGAAATATCCCATAGAGTATCGCCTTTTTTAACGATATACGTATCTGGATGTCCAGCTTTCAAGGTTAATGTGTCAGCATTGACCCAATAAGAATTTAGACATAAAAAAACAAGTAAAAGTAAGCGTTTCATGGTGCAGTCCATGTTGTTTAGCTCTTTATTAGAGCTTTTTGCTGTTATTGATAGGCTGTAAGGATTAAAATTACCCTAATCGCAAAGGCCAGTATAGCTAACTGGCTGAAATTTGACAGACTTGCTAAGAGTTTATATATGCCATTACTTAATGTTTTACGCTTTCCAGATGAACGTTTACGCACTATCGCTCAACCTGTAACGGATTTCGGTCCACAATTACAGACACAAATAGATAACATGCTCGAAACCATGTACCTAGAGAAAGGTATCGGTTTAGCTGCTACTCAAGTGGATTTTCATCAACAATTGATTGTGATGGATCTACAAGATGAGGTTGAACGGCCAACTATTTTTATTAATCCTCAAATAGTGGCTAGCAGTGGTGACTTGGCTAATGAAGAAGGTTGCCTATCGGTACCCGGTATTTACGCCAAAGTTGACCGTGCAGAATTTGTCACCTTAAAAGCGCTAGATCGTCACGGTAAAGAGTTTACTGTTGAAGCTGATGAGTTGTTTGCTATTTGTATTCAACACGAAATGGATCACCTTAAAGGTAAGCTATTTGTCGATTATTTATCGCCTCTAAAACGTCAACGCATTAAAACTAAGCTTGAAAAAGAAGCTCGTTTAGATGCTAGAGAAGCATAGGAAAAAATTTGAAACCGTTAAAAATTATCTTTGCCGGTACTCCGGATTTCGCAGCTCGACACTTACAAGCACTCATCGACTCTGAACACGATGTTATTGCGACTTATACTCAACCCGATAGGCCTGCTGGTCGAGGTAAGAAACTCACCGCAAGCCCAGTAAAAGCGTTGGCTTTAGAGCATGCTATTCCGGTATTTCAGCCTGCATCATTACGTAATGAAGAGGCACAAGCGGCATTAGCAGCTCTTAATGCAGATATTATGATTGTTGTGGCTTACGGGTTGATTTTGCCAAAGGTAGTGCTTGATACCCCACGTTTAGGTTGTATCAATGTGCACGGTTCAATTTTACCTCGCTGGCGCGGAGCCGCTCCAATACAGCGGGCTTTATGGGCAGGTGATACCGAAACCGGTGTCACCATTATGCAGATGGATATTGGCCTAGATACTGGCGACATGCTGCTCAAAACGCACTTACCGATAGAGGCTACGGATACCTCGGCTAGCCTTTATGAAAAGCTAGCCGAACAAGGGCCAAAAGCCCTAGTACAAGCGCTGATTGGTTTAAGTGATGGAAGCCTCAAAGCACAAAAGCAAGATGAAACTCTGGCTAACTACGCTGAAAAACTGTCCAAAGAAGAGGCTCGTCTTGATTGGAATAAAAGCGCGAAACAGCTTTGGCAAGACATTCGCGCATTCAATCCATGGCCAGTAAGTTATTTTGAACACCAACAAAGCGTGATTAAAGTGTGGCAAGCCGATTACAGCGCAGAACTCTGCTCACAAGCGCCAGGGACCATTATTGCCGCGACCAAGCAAGGTATTGAAATTGCCACCGCCGACGGCAAGTTAATGATTAAAACCATGCAACTGCCCAACAAAAAGCCGCTTGATGTGGCCGATATTCTCAATGCTCGTGGTGATTGGTTTACCGCAGGTGTGTGTTTAAACCAAGAGGCTAACTAGCATGAATGTTCGCGCACTGGCAGCTAAAGCGATTTATGAAGTCCTTGAAAAAGGCATTTCGTTATCGGTGGCTCTACCCGATCAACAGCAACACTTACAAAATGGCAAAGACAAAGCCCTATTAGCTGAATTATGTTACGGCGTTATGCGTCAATTACCACAACTAGACAAGTGCGTGAGTGACTGCTTAGCGAAACCGTTTAAAGGTAAACAGCGTATATTGCATCAATTGCTGATCGTAGGTTGTTACCAACTCTACTTTACTCGTATTCCAGCGCATGCGGCGATTTCAGAAACGGCAGAAGCTTGCAGACAATTACGTTTTGATGGTTTGGTGAAAGTGGTCAATGGCGTATTGCGTAATATTCAGCGCCAAGACAGTGCATTAAATACTGACTCAGACACGCTACGTTTTAATACTCCAGCTTGGTTTATTAAGCGTTTACAACAAGCGTATCCAGATAACTGGCAAGACATTATTGAGCAGAGCCACCAGCGTCCGCCAATGTGGCTACGCAATAATCAGCAATCACAGACATGTGATGCTTATTTAGCGGCACTAGCTCAACACGATATTCCAGCCCAAGCCGGTTCAAGTCAAGATGCTATATTGCTCGAAAGCGCAAAAGATGTCGCAGCATTACCCAACTTTATGGAAGGAGCTGCATCGGTGCAAGATGGCGCGGCGCAATGGGCTGCTACCTTACTTGCTCCTGCAGCAGATGAACTCGTTTTAGACGCTTGCGCCGCTCCTGGCGGAAAAAGTTGCCATTTACTAGAGCTTGCTCCCACTATCAACTTAGTCGCTGTCGACTTTGATCAAAAACGCCTTGCTCGAGTACAACAAAATCTGGACAGGTTACATTTAAAAGCGCAACTTATTCACGGCGATGCGGCAGATATTCCATCATGGTGGCAAGGACAACAATTTGATCGAATCTTGCTTGATGCGCCTTGTTCTGCAACTGGGGTCATTCGCCGTCATCCAGACATAAAATGGTTACGCAAAAATAGCGATATTGAAGAGTTAGCCAACTTACAAAAACAAATATTGGATCATTGTTGGCAATGGCTTAAACCGGGTGGCACCTTATTATATGCAACCTGCTCTATTTTACCGCAGGAAAACAGCCAACAAGTTGAACAGTTTCTAGCACGGACACCCGATGCGAGTTTAGTACCGATAGAGCAACAAGCTCATATCAGTGATATCGGTTGGCAAATTTTGCCTGGGCAAGACAACATGGACGGCTTCTATTACGCGCGCCTAGTTAAAGCAATTTAAGGATGTACCTCAAGCCATGAAAATTATTATTTTAGGGGCTGGGCAAGTAGGCGGCACGTTAGCTGAAAACTTAGTCGGTGAAAATAACGACATCACACTCGTCGACAGTGATCGCGCTCGGCTAAGGCTATTGCAAGACAAGTTTGACTTACGTGTTGTTGTCGGTCATGGCGCTCATCCGAGTGTATTAAAAGAAGCGGGTGCAGAAGATGCTGACATGCTCATTGCGGTAACCAATAGCGATGAATGTAACATGGCAGCTTGTCAAATTGCTTACAGCTTATTTGGTACACCAACAAAAATTGCTCGTATTCGCTCAGAAGCTTATTTGGAGCTGCAAGATAAACTGTTTATCAGTAGTGAAATTAAAAGCGGTGACGCTAAGCCTCGCGGCGGTTTTATTATTGATGAGCTGATTGCACCAGAGCAGTTAGTGACCGCTTACATACAAAGATTAGTAGAATACCCAGGCGCACTGCAAGTACTTGAATTTGCTAAAGGTAAACTAAGCCTCGTTGCGGTTAAAGCTTATTATGGCGGCCCATTAGTGGGTAACGCATTAGCCACATTACGTGAGCACATGCCCAATATTGATACCCGCGTTGCCGCTATTTTTAGGCAAGGCCGGCCTATCATGCCGCGCGGCACGACCATTATTGAAGCCGATGATGAGGTGTTTTTCGTCGCCGATAGTCGTCATATTCGTGCAGTAATGAGTGAGATGCAAAAACTGGATAATTCGTACCGCAATATCATGATTGCGGGTGGCGGTAATATTGGTTTTGGTCTTGCGCAAAAGTTGCAACGTACTCATTCGGTTAAGTTGATTGAACACCGTCAAGAACGCGCGGAATTACTTTCAGAAAAACTGGAAAAAACCACTGTTTTTTGTGGCGATGCTTCAGACCAAGAATTATTGTTGGAAGAAAACATCGATCAAACCGATGTGTTTATCGCTGTCACCAATGATGACGAAGCCAATATTATGTCTGCCCTACTTGCCAAACGCATGGGGGCGAAAAAGGTCATGGTACTTATTCAGCGTGAAGCCTATGTTGATATTGTACAAGAAGCTAACATTGATATTGCCATATCTCCGCAGCAAGCCACTATTTCGGCGTTACTGACTCATATTCGCCAAGGTGATATATGTAATGTTTACTCATTACGCCGTGGTGCAGCAGAAGCTATTGAAGCGATTGCCCATGGCGACTCAAGCACGTCAAAAGTTGTCGGTAAACAGATTGGCAACATTAAACTCCCGCCAGGCACGACTATTGGCGCCATTGTACGTAATGATGAAGTGTTAATGGGCCACGATAAAACGGTAATCGAACAGGGTGACCATGTTATTTTATTCTTAGTGAATAAGAAGTTCATCGGTGACGTAGAGAAATTGTTTCAACCAAGTGCTTTTTTCTTTTAATTTTCTATGTTTAACGTCAAACAAATCATTTTTATCCTCGGTATTTTTCTCTCAATACTGACAGGATTTATGTTAGTTCCAATGGCTTTTGCGCTATTTTATGGCGAAGAAACCATTGGTGACTTTATGATGTCCGGTTTATTTACCGGCTTTATTGCTATTTTGTGCATTCAAAATGGTCGCAACCATCATTTTAGTCTTAATATTCGCGATATGTTTATGCTGACCAGTATCACTTGGTTTGTCGTGAGCTTATTCGCCGCGCTGCCCTTCACTCTTTATCACGGTATTAATTATACCGACGCTTTTTTTGAAACCATGTCAGGCATAACCACCACCGGTTCAACGGTATTATCCGGATTAGACAATATGGACCATAGCATTTTAGTCTGGCGTTCATTATTGCAATGGCTTGGCGGCATTGGTTTCATTGTGATGGCAGTAGCAATCCTGCCATTTTTGAACGTGGGGGGAATGCGCTTATTTAGAACTGAATCATCAGACTGGAGCGACAAAACGATTCCTCGCACTCAGCACATGGCCAAACATTTATTCCTGATTTATGTAGTCTTAACACTACTGTGCACATTGTCCTATCACCTTGCGGGCATGCATTGGTTTGAAGCTATCAACCATGCCATGACCACATTATCAACGGGTGGATATTCCACTTCAGACAGTTCAATGGCGGCCTTTTCACACGAGGCACATTGGGTTGGTATTGTGTTTATGTTAGCGGGTGGATTACCGTTACTGATGTTTGTGCAAACCATACAACAACGCAGCTTACGCTTATGGAATGATCAACAAGTGATAGGCTTTTTACGCTTTGTGTTACTGGTGTCATTCTCATTAGCCTTTTGGCTGTGGCAACATCAGCAAATAGACTTTTTAGATGCATTAAGACTTGCTAGCTTCAATGTTATTTCTGTCATCACCACAACCGGTTACGGTCTAACAGATTATCAATCTTGGGGCTCTGTCGCCAGTGTCGTATTTCTGTTTTTAATGTTTATTGGTAGCTGTTCTGGGTCAACGTCTGGTGGTATAAAAATATTTCGTTTTCAAATCGCATTCTCAATTATGCGTCAGCAGATTAAACAGCAATTCCATCCCAATGGCGTGTTTAAAGACAAATACAATGGCCACCGCATTCAAGATGACATTGTCCGTTCAATAATGGCTTTTTTTATGCTGATGATAGTGGTGATATTATTACTGTCGCTCACACTTGTACTAACCGGATTAGATCCAATGACCAGCTTTACCGGAGCAATAACCGCAGTGGCAAACGTAGGGCCAGGCCTTGGTCCTATTATTGGTCCTGCAGGAAACTTTTCCTCACTTCCCGACGTCGCTAAGTGGGCTTTGGCAATAGGAATGTTATTAGGGCGTTTAGAAATACTGACAGTCGCAGTGTTGTTTCACCCTAAATTTTGGCGTTTTTAATACAGGCTGAGTCGATGGTTAACATAGCGCTGATTAACCTTAGCTTAACCATCTGTTGGGTATAATCACTACGCAGGCACGACAGTCGCTAGTTTGGCAATATGATCAGCATAAACCTTCACATCATTCCAATCGGTATAATCAATAATGGCTGTTGGGTCGGTGGGGCCATCGGTCATTTTCATGATAAGGCGGATCATCAAGCTGTCATACCAAGGCCAAGAAGGGTAATCGACTTTACCGGCAATAATTTTCACATCTTGCGGTTGCCACTCAGATAAAGTTAAAAACTTCTGTAGATATTTATTGTTTTCAGGAATGCGTTTTTCAGGATTGCGAGCCACAACGTTGACGCAAAAAAAACTGTTTGGCAGTTGCGATAAATGCTGCTGATTTTCACGCACAAACTCAAACACCGATTTATGATACGAGCCATATAATACACAAGCCCCTAACGCAACAGCTTGGTATTTAGACCATTCAATTGGCGCTTTATCTTGAAGATTAACCACATCACAATGATCGCCTTTAGATTGAATTTGTTCTGCTATTGCACGGCTAATATGTGCAGTATGGCCACCTCGGGAATAATATAACACTAAAATATTGGCCATTTTGCGATTCTCATTGTTGGATTATTTGCCTCAGTTTGGCAAAAAAAGCCTTTTTAAACCTCTGCAATGATCACAAATTAGAAATAGCTCATATATTTAATAGTTAAAATTGAGATCTCCATGATGCGGAAGTATGATAATGAACAAAACACAGCAAAATCCAACCAGATCGTAATTTAAGGTTATATAAGGACACTCATGAAGCAAGATATCGATGTCGCAACCATGCTTAATAATGCAGAAACGGCAGCACAATGGCTAAAAGCCATTGCGAATCCTTACCGCTTAATGATTTTATGTTTATTGTTAGAACAAGAACTAAGTGTCACAGAGCTAAATGAGACTGTGCCTTTGAGCCAATCAGCTTTGTCACAGCATTTAGCGGTACTGCGCACCCAAGATTTGGTCAACACTCGTAAGAGCTCACAAGTGGTTTACTACACGCTTAAAAATGAGCAAGTCACCGAAGTGATCTCAATACTACATCGACGCTATTGTGCCTAAACAGCTATTATGGCTAAGCAACAACTATGACTAAACAACATCGGATTTAAACATCATAGACGCTTAAGTCACACTGAGAATAAATGGCGTTTCCAATAAGGTATATTAGGCACGCTATTGGGTTTATGAGGCTATTTTTGCGCTGCTATTTGTTTAGCATAGTCATCTACTTTACCCCAATCAGTAAACTCAAACGTTCCCTGAGTATCTGTCGGTCCCTTAGTCATCCACATGATAAATCGGATCATGAACTTATCGAAAAATCGGTAACGAGGGTAATCAATCTTACCGGCAAAAACGCCTAATAACTGAGGTTTCCAGGCAGATAAATTTGAAAATTTCTGCATATATGGGTTGGTTTCAGGGGTGTTTTTTTCAGGCTTTCTTGCCACTACGTTTACGCTAAAAAAACTATTGAGTTTGGTGTCGAGCAGTGCTTGGTGTTGCTCAACAAACTTGAATAATTCTGGTCGATGTTTGCCATATCGAATACTGGCACCAATAACGACTTTATCAACACTCGCTAAATCTTCAGCCTGAGCTTCAGCAAGATTAACCACACTAACTTGCTCACCCTGTTCAAGTAATATTTGCTTAATTTTCTGACAAATTGCCAGTGTTTGCCCATCGACCGTTGAATATAAAATCACAGTATTTAACATTAATTCTTCCAAAATGTGGGGGTAAATAGCACCAATAAGGTGAACACTTCTAACCGACCAAATAGCATTGCCATCACGAGTACCCACTTAGCACCGTCTGAAATACTGGCATAATTTGATGCCACATCGCCCAAACCTGGGCCTAAGTTATTTAAACTGGCTGCCGTTGCACTAAATGCGGTAATAGCGTCCATGTCCATTGCCATTAAAATCACCATACACACCACAAACACTAAAGCATAAGCAGAGAAGAATCCCCATACCGCATCAATAATTCTGTCGGGTAATGCCGTAGAGCCAATTCTAATGGAATACATAGCTTTAGGATGAACAAGTCGTTTCAGTTCACGCGACCCTTGTAGTACTAATAGTATTAAACGAATCACCTTCATGCCGCCGCCTGTCGAGCCTGCACAACCACCAATAAAGCTTGAGAATATTAATAGAATAGGTAAAAACAGCGGCCAAGAATGGAAGCTTTCTGTACCGAAACCTGCCGTTGTTGAAATCGAGACCACTTGAAAGAAGGCGTAATCGAGTGTTTTCTCTGGAGAGTCGTATATTCCAGATTGATACAAGGTAGCGAAACAAATTGCGGTCAATACTACCTGTACAGCGATAAGCACCTTAAATTCTGCGTCTTTTAAATATACTTTGACGTTAATGCCACGACGAGTAAATGCGGCAAAGTGTAAGCTAAAATTGACTGCCGCAATCAACAAGAAAAATGCACAAATCACATTAATCAGCGGGCTTTGAAAGTAACCAATACTGGCATCATGAGTCGAAAAACCACCAATAGCAATAGTCGAAAACGAATGGCAAATAGCATCAAATGCATCCATACCGGCAAAGTAAAATGCCAATGCACAAGCAGTAGTAAGTAAAAAGTAAATGTACCATAAGGCTTTGGCCGTTTCGGCTATACGAGGAGTCACTTTAGTGTCTTTAACCGGACCAGGCACTTCAGCTTTGTATAGCTGCATACCACCAATACCGAGTAGAGGTAAAATGGCCACTGCGAGTACGATGATACCCATACCGCCCATCCACTGCAGTAAATGGCGATAAAACAATATGGACTTAGGCAAGTCATCTAGCCCGACTATCACGGTCGCACCTGTAGTCGTTAAGGCCGAAAACGATTCAAAAAAACTATCGGTCCAACTTAAATCAGGGTTATTAGAAAAAATAAATGGCAGTGCACCTATCGATCCAAGCACCGTCCAGAACAACACCACAATCAAAAAGCCTTCACGCGTTCGTAGATCACCTTTTTGATGACGGTTGGGATACCATAATAAAAAGCCTAGAAAAATACTGACAAAAAAGGCCTGAATAAATGCAGTACCACCACCATCTTTATACAAGATAGCCACCAATGCTGACGGCAGCATGGTGATTGAAAATAATCCCATCAGCAAACCGGTGATTCTAATAATTGTTTTATATTGCATTAAGGGTTCTGTTTAAGTTGTGCTGCGTCGAATTTAACAATTGAGTGACATTTTGGCATAAGTTCGTCATAGCTCAAACAGTAAACTTTACTTGTAGCTGACCCTGCGTCTGGGTAGCTAATGCTTGATTAAAAGCCTGATGGTGCGATTTAGCCAGTTCAAAGTGTATTTCAACTTTTTCGGTAAACTCTTTATCCATCACCACACCATCATATTGAGCAATTAAATACTCAACATCGGTGAGTTGAGCATAATGACATACCAAGCGTGCAGGATACCTTAAATGCTTAACCTGAGTCTGTATTTGCGTTAACCCTTGCTTTATACCCGAAGTATAAGCACGCACTAAACCGCCCACACCCAATTTAGTGCCACCAAAATAACGCACTACAATAACCCCTAGCTCACCAATGTTTGCGCCTTGTAAGCATGCTAGCATGGGTTTGCCGGCGCTACCTGACGGTTCGCCATCATCGCTAGCGCCCATATCAATGGTATTTTCTGGGCTGCCGGCTACAAATGCATAGCAATAATGGTTGGCTCCTGGATATTGCTGCTTTACGTCAGTAAGCGCTAACTTCATATTATTAGGATGTGGGCAATGAAATAACAAAGAGATAAAGCGGCTATGCTTTATCTCTTCTTCTATCAGTACGTTAGCTTGCGGTATTAAATATGACTCAATCAACTAGACCAAACTCTCTCGTCATATTTTCTACTCGGTCTTGATGCACAATGACGTTATCTTCAATGCGAATGCCTCCAAATGGACGCATCTCATCAACCGTAGTCCAATTAATAGCTTGCTTAGCGGTAGCAGATAACTGATTAAGTAAGGTATCGATAATATAAAGGCCTGGCTCAATAGTCAGTACCTGACTAGCGGCTAATACTCTTGTACAGCGTAAAAAAGGATGCGCCTCAGGTGCAGCAATATGGGTTCCACGCTCATCGTGGGAATAACCGCCCATATCATGAACTTGTAACCCCAACATATGCCCTAACCCATGCGGGAAAAAGGCACTCGTTACGCCTTGGGCAACTAACTGTTCAGCAGTGCCATTAGCCAAGCCAAAATCAATCAGTAACTGACCTATATAATGGTGTGTCGCGATGTGCAGGTCGACGTACTTAACCCCTGGCTTCATCTGCTCAATAATGGCTAATTGCACTTTATCCAATGCGACGATTAATTCGTAAAAACGATTTTTCTCGAATGAGTAAGTACGGGTAATATCTGCGGCATAGCCATGATAACTGGCCCCAGCATCAATCAAAAAAGATAAACGCTGCGCAGGCTTAACATGTTCTAAAGCGGTGTAATGTAAAATAGCGGCATTTTGATTTAATGCCACGATATTGCCGTAAGGCACTTCATTTTCGCCTTGGCCAATTTCGAGCAAATAACGTTGCTGAATTTCAAACTCACTGGCACCATCATAAAACGCATTTTTGGCAGCCAAATGTCCTTTTACCGCAATTTGGTTGGCTCTGCGCATGCACTCAAGTTCATACTGAGTTTTGTCTGCACGATGATAATGTAGATAGTTCATTACTGCATCAGGGTTACGAGCCGCAAAGCCCAATACATCAGCCACATCTAAGTGCTCACCAATATACGCCCACGAGGCTAAGTCTTTAGGTAAAAAATCAGCAATTCGATCTGGCTTGGTCAGTAATTGAATATCGAAATGCTCAGTCCAGAAGGCTTGCGGTACATCATTCACCTTATGCCAAAAATCAACTGGGCGATAAAACACTAAAGTAGGCTTATCTTGACCATTAGCGATAACCCAACAATTTGGCGTATCTAAAATAGGTAACCACGCTTTAAATTGCGGGTTCACTTTAAAGGGATAGTTAAGGTCATCTAAAAACTGTCGATGAGGTTGTCCCGAGTGAATCACTAAACCCGAAAGATTTTCACGCTGACAAATTTCGCCTACTCGGCGATTTAATTCCGCCATGTGCGCATGATACAGATGTGCTAACTGATCCATTGACTATCCCTTTGCATGAGTTTTAACCCAATAAGTCTATCACAAACAGAAAAAGACCTCGCTAGATGATAAAAAATTAAACGGCCGTTTAAATTGGGTGTTGTAATTTATCTCATTTAGTCGCACACTGAGAATTAGCTGGTCAATAGATGGCCGAAACTGCTGTGATTCAAGCTTGATAACTGCACAGTAAATAAGATGTGGAAGTCGCTTTTAAGCAATAAGGAAGCAAGCAATGATCTACCAAAGCCCTACCATTCAGGTTGAGTTACTTGAAGATAATATTGCCAAACTGTGTTTTAACGCACAAGGTTCGGTAAATAAATTCGACAGAGAAACAATAGCCTCTCTTGATGCCGCCCTAGACAGCATCAAACAAAATACCAATATTAAAGCCTTGCTGCTGACATCAGCAAAAAGCACCTTTATTGTTGGCGCAGACATTACCGAATTCTTAACGCTATTTCAGCAAGACGATGCCACGTTGCTAGCTTGGGTTGAACAAGCCAACGCAGTATTCAATAAGCTAGAAGACTTACCGTTTCCGACAGCATCAGCGATTAACGGTTTTGCGTTAGGCGGTGGTTGCGAAACCATTTTAGCGACTGACTTACGCGTTGCTGATACCAATGCTCGCATCGGTTTACCAGAAACCAAATTAGGTCTTATTCCTGGTTTTGGTGGCACTGTGCGTTTACCTCGAGTAATCGGTGCAGATAATGCACTTGAGTGGATCACCACAGCTAAAGACCAACGCCCAGAAGATGCGTTAAAAGTAGGCGCTATTGATGCCGTTGTCGCACCAGAAAACCTAGAAGCTGCTGCGATTCAAATGTTACATGATGCCCTTAATGGTAATCTTGATTGGCAAGCTCGTCGCACCAAAAAGCAATCACCATTACAGTTACCAAAACTTGAAGCCATGATGTCTTTTGCAACCGCAAAAGGGATGGTGTTCTCAGTTGCAGGCAAGCATTATCCAGCGCCAATGGCCGCTGTGAATGTTGTTGAACAAGCAGCTGGTTTGGATCGTGATGGCGCATTAAAAATAGAAGCACAAGCTTTCATTAAATTAGCTAAAACAGATGTCGCACAAGCGCTAATTGGTATTTTCTTAAATGACCAGTTCGTTAAAGGTAAAGCAAAGAAAGCCGGTAAACTCGCTAAAGATGTTAACCAAGCAGCAGTATTGGGTGCAGGTATTATGGGCGGCGGCATTGCTTACCAAAGCGCCAGCAAAGGCACACCAATTATAATGAAAGACATCGCTCAGCCAGCATTAGAGTTAGGCTTGAACGAAGCGGCTAAAATTCTGACAACACAAGTTGCGCGCGGTCGCGCTACGCCAGAAAAAATGGCTAAAATATTAAACAACATCACCCCTTCTCTAGATTATGCCGCTATCAAAAATAGCGACATCGTTGTAGAAGCGGTTGTTGAACATCCAAAAGTTAAGGCCACTGTACTAGCTGAAGTAGAAGGTTACGTATCAGAAGATGCCATTATTGCATCAAATACCTCGACTATCTCAATCAACTTACTGGCTAAAAGCCTTAAGAAACCTGAACGTTTCTGCGGTATGCACTTCTTTAACCCTGTGCACAAAATGCCATTAGTTGAAATTATCCGTGGTGAGCACAGCTCTGAAGAAACCATCGCAACGGTAGTGGCTTACGCCAGCAAAATGGGTAAAACCCCAATCGTAGTGAATGATTGCCCAGGCTTCTTTGTTAACCGTGTATTGTTTCCATACTTTGCTGGCTTCAGTGGTCTACTTGCTGAAGGTGCTGACTTTGCAGCTGTCGATAAAGTCATGGAAAAGCAGTTCGGTTGGCCAATGGGCCCAGCCTACTTACTTGACGTAGTCGGTTTAGATACCGGTCATCACGCTCAAGCAGTAATGGCTGAAGGCTTCCCAGACCGCATGGGTAAAAATGGCAAAGACGCTATCGACATTATGTTTGAAAACAAACGTCTAGGTCAGAAGAACACTAAAGGATTCTATGCCTATTCAGTTGACCGTCGTGGTAAGCCGAAAAAAGACATTGATCCAACTAGCTATGAATTATTAAGCGCTGAGTTTGGTGAATTAAAGGCATTCGAGTCTGATGACATCATCGCTCGCTGTATGATCCCGATGATCATCGAAACGGTTCGTTGTTTAGAAGAAGGCATTATTGCATCACCTGCTGAAGGCGACATGGGTCTAGTTTACGGTATTGGTTTCCCTCCATTCCGTGGCGGTGTATTCCGTTACTTAGACACCATGGGCGTAGCAAACTTTGTTGCCCTAGCAGACAAATACGCACATCTTGGTGGCTTATATCAAGTTACTGATGCAATGCGTGCACTTGCAGCCAACAACGGTAGTTACTACCAAGCCTAATTAGTGGGAAAGGAATTAAATCATGAAACAAGCTGTTATCGTAGACTGCATTCGTACCCCTATGGGCCGTTCTAAGGCAGGGGTATTTAGAAATGTACGTGCAGAAACATTGTCTGCAGAATTAATGAAAGCACTGATGTTGCGCAATCCACAATTAGACCCTAACGACATTGAAGATGTGATTTGGGGTTGTGTGCAGCAAACACTAGAGCAAGGTTTTAACATTGCCCGTAATGCATCATTGTTAGCTGGCATTCCTAAATCGGCTGGCGCAGTAACGGTAAACCGTTTATGTGGTTCGTCAATGGACGCCCTTCATCAAGCGGCTCGTGCCATTATGACTGGCCAAGGCGACACCTTTATTATTGGTGGTGTTGAGCACATGGGTCACGTACCAATGAACCATGGGGTTGATTTTCACCCTGGCTTGGCAAACCGCGTAGCTAAAGCATCTGGCATGATGGGCTTAACCGCTGAAATGTTAGGTAAAATGCACGGTATTACTCGCGAACAACAAGATGCGTTTGCTGTACGTTCTCATCAACGTGCACATGCAGCCACTATCGAAGGTCGTTTTGCCAAAGAGATTTGGGGCATTGAAGGCCACGATGTAAATGGCGCACTGATCAAAGTGATGACTGACGAAGTTATCCGTCCAGAAACAACACTAGAGTCACTTGCCGGTTTACGTCCAGCATTCGACCCAGTTAACGGTACTGTGACTGCCGGTACATCATCTGCATTATCAGACGGTGCTTCTGCAATGTTGGTGATGGAAGAATCTAAAGCTCGCGCTTTAGGTTTAACCATCCGCGCACGTATTCGTTCAATGGCCGTTGCCGGTTGTGATCCTGCAATTATGGGTTATGGTCCAGTACCAGCAACCAAAAAAGCATTAGCACGCGCTGGCTTATCTGTTGCCGATTTAGATCTTATCGAATTAAACGAAGCGTTCGCGGCACAATCATTACCTTGTGTTAAAGATCTTGGCTTACAAGATGTTGTCGATGAAAAGATTAACCTTAACGGTGGTGCAATTGCATTGGGTCACCCACTAGGTTGTTCTGGCGCACGTATCTCGACAACATTGATCAACTTGATGGAAGAAAAAGATGCAACGCTTGGTCTTGCCACTATGTGTATCGGTTTAGGTCAAGGTATCGCAACTGTATTCGAACGCGTTTAATCGTTCTCATACCAAGCTGATACTTTTCAGTTGTATCAAGTGAGTTGTAAAAACGAGCCAAATTGGCTCGTTTTTTTTATTTTAAAATTTTCCTACTTTGGCTAATGTTCCACGTGAAACATGTTTTATGAAAATTAAAAAATAATAAAAAAACTCAATATAACTTTAAAACCACGCAAACTTGGCAAGCTTAAATGACAAGAGTAACATTAGCGCTAATTCGATAGGTAAACATAGACAGCATTTCATGAACGATATTTATACCCAAGCACAACACCAACTCGATGCTCTTGGTCTTCGATGTCCAGAACCTGTAATGATGATTCGAAAAACAGTACGCAAAATGGCAGAAGGTGAAACTTTATTAGTCATTGCAGATGATCCTGCCACCACTCGTGATATTCCTAGTTTTTGTGAATTTATGGATCACACGTTAATTGCCAGTGATATCAGCAAGACTCCTTACCACTATTTACTCAAAAAAGGACTGTAATGAATGACCATCACATTGGAAGCTATCGCGTATAAAACAGCAAAACGCGGCATAATGAAGTCAGCCTTTTGTGCCAATGTGACCTTAGAGCGAGGCGTCGAAAACGATATTTTTGGCAGACCAGGAAAACGTCAAGTAACCGTCATGTCTAAACAGCAGTGGCACACAGCCTGCCAAAAAATTAATGCCGATTTAGACTGGTTAACTCGAAGAGCTAATTTATTGATCAGCGGCTATGAATTTAGCGCAGCAGATGTCGGTAAAACGATCACCATAGGTACTGAGCTTAAACTACAAATCACAGGTGAAACCGATCCATGTAAGAAAATGCAACAAGCTTATTCCGGTCTAGAGCAGGCATTAACGCCCGACTGGCGTGGCGGAGTCACCTGCCGCGTGATTCAAACTGGATTAATACAACTAGATGACTCAGTAAAAATAGATTAGTAAAACCGATAAATCATTTTCGTTTAAGCCTTTCATAATAAAATCTAACGCTATAGCACTCATTGTCTATTAATCGATAACAGACATACGTGTTAACGTCTGTCATTAATTGATACAGATTTGTTGTACACCTTATCGGTAATTTATGCGATAAAGGAACTATTCAAACCGACAAACGCAGTAAAGCCAAATACTCTTTAGGTCATCTAATCATGCAAAATGACATTTCCTAAACGGGTATTAGGCTTGATTAAATCCACTGAAAATAAAAACGACAACGGATAATCTACTCTATGTTGACTCAAAAACTCACTCCACTTTACACCGCAATGGCACTTACTCTAGGTATGTCTAGCTTTGCCTATGCCGAAGATGACAAAGTAAAATGGCACGTAAATGCTCCAGAAAATGCGCCATTAAGTAAAATTGATATCAATGTAACCGAAGGCACATGGATGAACGTCAATGTATCGCCAGATGGTGAACACATTGTATTTGATTTATTAGGTGATATTTATCAAATACCGATAGCAGGAGGCGAAGCCAAACCACTGGCACAAGGTATCGCTTGGCAAATGCAGCCAGTATATAGCCCTGACGGTAAGTATATCGCTTTCACCTCTGATGAAGATGGTGGCGACAATATCTGGATAATGAATGCCGATGGTACCAATCCACACGCTATCACTACTGAAACATTTCGTTTACTCAACAGCCCGGCCTGGAGTCCTGATTCACAATACCTAGTAGCACGTAAACATTTTACCGGCACCCGCAGCCTCGGAGCGGGTGAAGTGTGGATGTTTCACGTTGCTGGTGGCGAAGGCGTTAAACTAACAGAGCGCCCTAACGAACAAAAAGATTTGGGTGAACCGGCCTACTCGCCAGATGGACGCTATATCTACTTTAGCCAAGATGCGACCCCAGGCAAGACCTTTCATTACTCAAAAGATTCGGTCAAAGGTATTTATAAAATTAAGCGCTATGACACCCAAACGGGAGATATCGAAGTATTAATTGAAGGAACTGGTGGTGCTATCCGCCCAACACCAAGCCCTGATGGCAAAACGCTTGCTTACATCAAACGCGATGGATTCCAATCGACACTATATTCACTGGATTTAAAGTCTGGTGAAGAAACTAAGCTGTATGACAAACTCGATCGTGATATGCAAGAAACCTGGGCAATTCATGGCGTGTATCCAACAATGTCTTGGACCAAAGACAATAAGCACATCGTATTTTGGGCTAAAGGTAAAATTAATAAACTTGATGTCGACAGTAAAAAAATATCTGACATTCCATTCAGTGTTAAATCTCAAAGAGATATTCAGCCATCGGTCCGCTTTACTCAAAACTTAGATCAAGATGAATTTGATGTAAAAATGCTGCGTATGGCACAAGTGTCACCTGACGGCGAAAAAGTGGTATTTGAAGCCTTAGGTAAAATTTGGATTCGTGATATTAAAGATGGTAAACATAAACGATTAACCCGTTTAGATGATGACATCAATGAGCTGTTTCCACAGTGGTCACGTGACGGTAAAGACATCGTATTCACCACTTGGAACGACCAACAACAAGGCACCGTCAGTGTGGTTAGCGCCAGAGGTGGTAAAGCCAAGGTGTTGACCAACGAGCCTGGCAAATATGTCGAGCCAACCTTTTCGCCTGATGGCGAATATGTTGTTTATCGAAAGGCTCGCGGCGGTTACATGACACCACGAACTTGGTCACAAGAACCGGGTTTATATAAAGTCGATATCAAAGGAAAGCAAAGCACTAAACTAACCGCTAGTGGCCATCAGCCACAATTCGGTGACGACTCAGACCGAGTTTACTTTATGGATTCAGGAGAGACACCAGAGTTTGCATCAATCGGTATGAACGGTTTTGAAAAGCGTACCCATTACACTAGCGACCATGCTACCGAGTTTCGTTTATCACCAAACGGTGAGCACTTGGCTTTTGCTGAGCGTTTTAGAGTGTACGTCACTCCTTTTGCTAAACACGGTGAAACCATTGCGATTGGTCCTAAAGCAACCAACTTACCCATTACTCAACTGAGTGCTCGTGCAGGTGAAAGCATTAGCTGGAACGGTAAAAATAACCAACTGTATTGGACATTGGGCCCTGATTTATATCAAGCCGATGTAGACACTCAATATGTAAAAGCAGAAACCAAGGTCGATCCAAAAATAACCTCTATTGGCTTTAAAGATAAAGCCGATGTTCCACGTGGAACAGTAGTGTTTACTGGCGGTAAAGTGATCACCATGGAAAATGATCAGGTGATAGATAATGGTGTTGTTATCGTTAAAGACAATAAAATTGTCACTGTCGGTGATGCCAATACGGTGATCCCAAAAAATGCCCAGATTATCGATATTAGTGGTAAAAGCATTATGCCGGGCTTATTTGATGCTCACGCCCACGGCGGACAAGCGGATGATGAAATTATTCCACAACAAAACTGGGCCTTATATTCTGGGCTGTCACTTGGGGTAACGGCTATTCACGACCCATCGAATGACACTACCGAAATTTTTGCTGCTTCTGAACAACAAAAAGCAGGCAATATTGTTGGCCCTCGTATTTTCTCAACGGGGACTATTTTATACGGAGCCAACTTACCAGGCTATACCTCGCATGTAGATTCACTTGATGATGCAAAGTTCCACTTAGAGCGTCTTAAAAAAGTCGGTGCATTTAGTGTTAAGAGTTACAACCAACCTCGCCGGGATCAACGCCAGCAAATTATTGCTGCTGCACGAGAGCTCGAAATGATGGTAGTACCTGAAGGTGGCAGTTTGCTGCAACACAATTTATCGATGATAGCGGATGGCCACACCACGGTAGAACATTCGTTACCAGCAGCGTCTATATACAATGACATCAAACAATTCTGGAGCCAAACTGAAGTACACTACACACCGACCTTAGTTGTCGCTTATGGTGGTATTTCTGGCGAGCATTACTGGTATGACAAAACAGACGTTTGGGCTCACCCTCGTCTAAGCATGTATGTCCCGCATGATATTCTTGATGCCCGTTCAATGCGCCGCACTACCGCGCCAGATGAACATTACAACCACTTTAATGTTGCCCGCGTAGCCAATGAGTTAAACAACATCGGCGTTAAACCTAATATTGGTGCTCATGGTCAACGAGAAGGATTAGCTGCACATTGGGAAATGTGGATGTTTGCTCAAGGCGGCATGAGTAATATGGAAGTATTAAAAACCGCAACAATCAATCCGGCGACAACCTTTGGTATGGACCATCAACTAGGTTCTATTAAAGTGGGTAAATTGGCTGACTTAATAGTGATTGATGGCGATCCATTAGCCGATATCAGAACGACGGATAAAGTCACTTACACTATGGTTAATGGTAAGCTGTTTAATTCAGAAACCATGAATCAACTCAATGGTGATAAACATAAACGTAAGCCTTTTTTCTTTGAAAAAATCTAACGATTAAATTAATCCAATAAAAAGGGTGTTCCACGTGGAACACCCTTTTTTTTATAAATATCAAAATCAATACTGGCCGTAACAATGACAGTCAGTCGTGTGGTCATTCACCATACCTACCGCTTGCATAAAGGCATAACAAATTGTTGGGCCAACAAAGTTAAAACCAAGCTTTTTTAACGCTTTAGACATCGCTTCAGATTCTGGTGTTTGTGCAGGAACTTGGCTTGATGAACTGAAGTTGTTTTCTCTCGGTTCACCGCCGACAAAACTCCATAAAAACTTAGAGAAATCATCACCCTGCTCCACAAATGCTAAATAAGCTTTAGCATTTCTGATGATCGAGTTTATTTTAAGACGATTACGTACAATACCTGGTTCAAGCATTAACGCTTCCACTTTAGCTTGATCGTACTGAGCAATAATACTCGGCTCAAAATTAGCAAACAGTTGTTGGTAGTTTTGTTGCTTTTTAAGAATCGTAATCCAAGATAATCCAGCTTGTTGACCATCAAGACAAAGCTTAGCAAAAAGCTGTTTGGCATCAAACTCAGGACGTCCCCATACTGTATCGTGGTAATGCTGATATAAAGGGTCTTCACTTACCCAGCCACATCGGTTAACTTGCATGGTATGGTTCCATTAACGTTTTTAGTAGTACGTTAAAAAATAACCTACATCTGCCTTGCTCTACAAGGTATAATCATTAACATTTTCTATTAATAGCCTGACAGTAGTAGACATGACGACGAAACACGACGTAAAGACATTTCAGGGTTTCATCCTAACCCTTCAGGAATATTGGGCGCAGCAAGGTTGCGCAATTGTTCAACCTCTAGATATGGAAGTTGGCGCTGGTACTTTCCACCCGCAGACGTTCTTACGTTCATTAGGCCCGGAGCCAATGAGCAGTGCATACGTGCAACCGTCTCGCCGTCCTACTGATGGACGTTATGGTGAAAACCCAAACCGCCTGCAACATTACTACCAATTTCAAGTAGTGCTAAAGCCATCTCCAGATAATATTCAAGAGCTATATTTGGGCTCACTTGAAGCACTTGGCATCGACACCAAAGTACATGACATTCGTTTTGTTGAAGATAACTGGGAGTCGCCAACATTAGGTGCTTGGGGTTTGGGTTGGGAAATTTGGCTTAATGGTATGGAAGTGACTCAGTTCACCTACTTCCAACAAGTTGGCGGAATTGAATGTAGCCCTGTTACAGGTGAAATCACTTACGGGCTTGAGCGTTTAGCCATGTACATTCAAGAAGTTGATAGCGTATACGATCTTGTTTGGACTGACGGACCACTTGGTCGTGTCACTTATGGTGACATTTTCCATCAGAACGAAGTAGAACAGTCTACCTATAACTTCGAACATGCCGATGTCGATTTTATGTTCACCCTATTCGATCAATGTGAAAAGATGTGCATGCACTTATTATCACTAGAAAAGCCATTACCACTACCTGCTTACGAGCAAGTAATGAAAGCATCTCACGCTTTTAACTTACTTGATGCTCGCCATGCTATATCAGTCACTGAACGTCAGCGTTATATCCTTCGCGTTCGTACTATGGCAAAAGGTGTTGCAGAATCTTATTATCAAGCACGTGAAGCTCTTGGCTTCCCAATGTGTAAGTAGAGGTAACGAATGAATTTTGAAAACTTACTCATTGAAGTTGGTACCGAAGAATTACCACCAAAAGCGCTGCGCACGTTAGCTGAATCATTTTTAACGAGCTTTACAGATGAATTAACTAAAGCTGATTTACCTTTTGAGTCTGCAGTTTGGTATGCCGCCCCTCGCCGTTTAGCGATTAATGTGTTGGGTCTTGCATTAGCACAAGCTGATAAAGTCGTTGAAAAACGCGGCCCCGCGATTAGCTCGGCATTTGATGCCGACGGTAACCCAACTAAAGCAGCACAAGGCTGGGCTCGTGGTAACGGTATTACGGTTGAGCAAGCAGAGCGATTAGTCACCGATAAAGGTGAATGGTTAGTCCATCAAGCTAAAGTGGTTGGCGTTGAAACTAAAAGCTTAATAGCTGACATGGCACAACGCGCACTAGATAAATTACCGATCCCTAAACCAATGCGTTGGGGTAACAACAAAACTCAGTTTATTCGCCCGGTTCACACGGTGACTATGCTATTAGGTAGCGAATTAGTTGCAGGTGAATTGCTTGGTATTAAATCTGACCGCATTATTCGTGGCCACCGCTTTATGGGTAAAGCCAGCTTTGAGTTAGATCATGCTGACAATTATTTAGCCGCGCTAAAAGAGCAAGGTAAAGTCCTAGCAGATTATGAATTACGTAAATCGCTAATCAAAGCTGATGCTGAAGCAGCTGCAGCAAAATTAGGTGGTATTGCCGATATTCAAGATGGACTACTTGAAGAAGTGGCTTCACTGGTTGAATGGCCAATAGTGCTAACTGCTAGCTTTGAAGAAAAGTTTTTAAATGTGCCTTCAGAAGCCTTAGTTTACACCATGAAAGGTGATCAAAAATACTTCCCAGTATTTGATAAAGCCGGCAAATTATTGCCTAACTTTATCTTTGTTACTAATATCGAATCTAAAGATCCGCAGCAGATTATTTCAGGCAACGAAAAAGTGGTTCGCCCACGCCTTGCTGATGCGGAGTTTTTCTTTAACACCGATAAAAAGCAAACATTAGCATCTCGTATTGCCAGCTTAGAAACCGTGGTGTTTCAAAAACAATTAGGCACATTGAAAGCGCGTGTTGAACGTATTTCGGAACTTGCAGGTTTCATTGCGACGCAAATGAACAACAACGGTGTTGAGACCAACAATGTAGATGCTAGTCGCGCCGGTTTATTGTCTAAAGCAGACCTTATGACCAACATGGTCATGGAATTTACTGATACTCAAGGCACTATGGGCATGCACTACGCCCGCTTAGATGGCGAAACAGAAGCTGTTGCTATCGCACTTGAAGAGCAGTACAAACCTAAATTCTCGGGTGATACAGTACCAACGGCTACAGTATCGTGTGCGGTTGCACTAGCTGAAAAGTTAGATACGCTAGTGGGTATTTTTGGCATTGGCCAAGCACCAAAAGGTGCGGCCGACCCATTTGCACTTCGCCGTGCAGCCATTGGTATTTTGCGCGTTATCGTAGAAAACAAACTGCCTCTGGACTTGGTAGAGTTAATTGCTAAAGCACAAGCTTTACATGCGACTAATATCACTAACACTAATACTAGTGAAGATGTACTTGAGTTTCTTCTCGCTCGTTTCCGCGCTTGGTACCAAGATAAAGGCATTCAAGTTGACGTTATTTTAGCTGTACTAGCTCGTCGTCCAACCAAACCTGCTGATTTTGACAGTCGTGTTAAAGCTGTATCGCATTTCCGTAGCTTAGAAGCTTCTACAGCGCTAGCAGCGGCAAATAAACGTGTTTCTAATATATTGGCTAAAGTTGAAGGCGAATTACCCGCAACCATCAATTCAGCTCTATTAACAGAACTAGCAGAAAAAGCGCTCGCTGATAAGCTTGTACAATTACAACCACAGTTAGCCCCGCTGTTTGCTGATGGCGATTACCAACAAGCATTAACGCTATTGGCTGACTTACGCGAAAACGTCGATCAGTTCTTTGAAGATGTGATGGTAATGGCAGATGATGAAGCATTGAAAAATAACCGTTTAGCGTTATTAACCAATCTTCGTGAGCAGTTCTTGCACGTTGCAGACATTTCGTTGCTGCAATAATGTAAATTAGCTGTAGTTGAAATAAAAGCGCCGTAAGGCGCTTTTTTTATTGATTACTTCTTATGACTTACTTTTTATGGCTTAAGAGTATCAGCCACAACGTTGGGCTATAAAAGGTTAAGGCAGACACCTTACCCGCATTGATATCAATTTAAAACTGGATAAGCTTTTGATGCAAAACGATAAAATCTTCTTCACTACACTCAACCTGAGCTAACAACACGGCTAGTGCTGGTTGAGGCAATTTGTCGACTTGCTGCAGCATTGAACACTCACTAATAATATTGGCTTTCCAAATAAGCAGTGTCATGCCATCAGTAGGTTTAATATTGGTATTGGCCAATAACGTTAACGGTGTTTCAAAGTGCAGTGGTAATTGCCAACAGCGCGCTAACAGTGCACTTAAGGTCAACGATTTTGTGGTCATCACCTGCTTAAATAGTATTGAATTAGGCTGCTCTCCAGGTTCTGCTTGATAAAAAGCATCCACCAGCATTTTAAAAATCGCAATTTTACCTACATCATGCAGTAAGCCCACTAAAAAAGCGCTGTCTCGTTGCTCGGGGCTCGCTAACTCGCTGGCCAAAAAAGCAACTTGCATAGAATGACGCCAGATTTCAGCCCCAAAGCGTCTAAAATAAATAGGCTTTATATCAATTAACTCACGGGCTAAACTCGCGGTAATAAATTGCCTTAATTGTTGTCGCCCCACTTGTACTAGCGCTTGTTGAATACTGCTAACATCATTCTCAGCTCGTTTAAAAGCAGGCGAATTACATAACTTAAGTACTTCAACACACAACAGAGGGTCTTGTTCAATAAGTTGTATTAGTTCTTGGGTTTCAATACTGTCGTCGGCTAGTTTTTTATCTAGCTCGAGTATTTTGCTGGGCAGCTTTAATACATTTTCCGCAATCGACTGAGGTGAGCTTAATGCCAGTTCAATATTGTGCATCACGCTTCGCTCTAAATTATTCGCTATTCCTGTTGTTGTAGTTTGTTGGTTTGCAAATAATAAACTGTAAAATAAAGCCGACAGATCTAACTGCGATTCAACTGCTTGATGTTGCGTAACCTCTATTGCAGGTACTGGTGCTTTGGATTTGGTTTGCTGACGTTTCTCTGCAGTGCTAATGCCAGTGAATTTGGCCTGTTCATTGCGGTCTCGAACATTAAACAATTTTTTAAAGAAACCAATAACCACTGTAAATAGCCTTATTAAATGTTAAATAAATACTATTATAACCATAGCACTAAAAACAAAAATGGGTGCCAAAGGCACCCATTTATACACTAAAATTTTGTTATACGTCTAAGTTGGCCACATTAAGCGCGTTAGTTTCAATAAACTCACGACGCGGCTCAACTTGGTCACCCATCAAACATGTAAATAGCTGATCAGCAGCAACTGCATCTTCAATAGTAACGCGTAACATACGACGAGATTCTGGATCCATTGTAGTTTCCCACAATTGTTCAGGGTTCATTTCACCCAATCCTTTATAACGTTGAATATATAGGCCGCGTTTAGCTTCACTAATAGTCCAATCTAATGCTTCTAAGAAGCTTTCAACTTCTTTAACACGTTCGCCACGTTGTACATAACCACCCTCTTCAATCATCCCCTCTAATGCAGCACCTAGCTTAGCGATACGCTGATAATCAGATGATGTGAAGAAGTCATAACCAAATAGATAGTTAGTATCAATACCGTGCTTGCGGATTGTCACGCTAGGAGTGTAAACCTTGCGCTCAGGGTCAAGCATTACATTAGCTGTAAAAATAATACCGCTACTTTCACGTTCAACTAGATCTGCAATGAAGCCATTACACCATGCAGTCATTTGCGCTTCGTCACTTAACACTGCTGTAGTCACTTCTGGGTGATACAACATACGGTCAAGTAGGTTGGTTGGGTAGCGTTTTTCTAAGCGCTTAATAATGCGCTCAACTTCACGATACTGTGCCACTAAACGCTCTAATGGCTCACCAGACATACCAAAAGCACCTGGGCTTGGATAAATATTGGTGCCATCGAGTGCTTGAGTGGTTAAATACTCAGTTAATGCTGGCTCATCTTTCAAATACTGTTCTTGCTTACCTTTTTTCACTTTGAAAAGTGGTGGTTGAGCAATATAAATATAGCCACGTTGGATCAATTCAGGCATTTGACGGAAGAAGAAGGTCAACAGCAAAGTACGAATGTGTGAGCCGTCGACGTCAGCATCGGTCATGATGATGATGTTGTGATAACGAGTCTTATCTGGGTTGTATTCATCGCGGCCAATACCACAACCTAATGCAGTAATCAGCGTTGCCACTTCTTGTGAAGATAACATCTTGTCAAAACGCGCTTTTTCTACGTTTAAGATCTTACCTTTTAGTGGAAGAATTGCTTGGTTTTTACGATTACGTCCCTGTTTGGCTGATCCGCCAGCAGAGTCCCCTTCCACTATGTATATTTCAGAAAGACCAGGATCTTTCTCTTGGCAGTCAGCTAACTTACCTGGCAAACCACCTAAATCTAGTGCGCCTTTACGACGAGTCATTTCACGGGCTTTACGCGCCGCTTCACGAGCACGTGCTGCATCAACAATTTTACCCACAATTAATTTAGCATCTGCTGGGTTTTCTAATAGATAATCGTTTAACTGCTCACCCATTGTTTGTTCAACAGCGCTTTTCACTTCACTAGACACAAGTTTGTCTTTAGTTTGCGAGCTAAACTTTGGATCAGGTACTTTTACTGAAATAACCGCAGTTAAGCCTTCGCGCGCGTCGTCACCTGTCGCGTTAGTTTTGCCTTTTTTGTTAAAACCTTCACGTTCCATGTAGTTGTTCAAGTTACGTGTTAAAGCGCCACGGAAACCGGCTAAGTGAGTACCACCATCACGCTGAGGAATATTATTAGTAAAACAGAAAATATTCTCTTGATAACCATCGTTCCACTGCATCGCAACTTCAACGGTGATACCATCTTCGCGCTCATGAGAAAAATGGAAAACATCTTTGTTAATCGGCGTTTTATTACGGTTTAAGTAATCAACAAAAGCACTAATACCGCCTTCATACTTAAAGAACTCATCTTTACCGTCGCGCTCGTCAACTAAACGAATGCCGACACCTGAGTTTAAGAATGATAGTTCACGTACGCGTTTGGCTAAAATTTCAAAATGAAACTCAACATTGGTAAACGTGTCACCACTTGGCCAAAAGCGGAGTTCGGTACCGGTTTTAACCGCATCACCAATTTCTTTGATAGGCGCATCGGGTACACCATGAGTATAAAACTGCTCATAGACTTTACCTGCTCTACGAATGGTTAACTGTAGTTTTTTCGATAACGCATTAACGACCGAAACACCCACACCGTGCAGACCACCAGAGACTTTATAAGAGTTATCATCAAACTTACCGCCAGCATGAAGTACGGTCATAATAACTTCAGCGGCAGAGATACCCTCTTCTTCATGTATCGAAACAGGAATACCACGACCATCGTCTTTTACTGAGACTGAACCATCTGAATGAATGCTAATGGTGATATCACTACAATGGCCTGCTAAAGCTTCATCGATAGAGTTATCGACCACTTCGAATACCATGTGATGAAGACCTGTGCCATCATCAGTATCACCAATGTACATACCAGGTCTCTTACGGACTGCATCAAGGCCTTTTAATACCTTGATACTCGAAGAATCGTAACTATTCTCTGACATATTTATCTCTCGTTGTTATTCAATAACCGTTACCAACCCTTGTTCCACATGAAACATCCTGTTTGGAGGGCTAGATAACGAATCGACTATTGCTTGCGGTTCGATCGCAGTGACAAAAATTTGTGCACCGGTTTCGGTTAACTGCTGTAGCAATAGCTGCCTATGCTGTGCATCCAACTCCGACGGTAAATCGTCGACTAGATAAATACTATTTTTATCTAGTTGTTGTTTGAGCAACTTTCCCTGTGCAATACGCAGTGCACAGACTAATAATTTTAATTGTCCACGGGACAACGCATCCTGCGCCGGTAAATTACCCACGCGCAAACGTAAATCTGCTTTGTGGGGGCCGCTGCCCGTATTTCCAGCGGCTAAATCTCTTGAGTATTGGTTTTCAAGTAATTGGGCAAAATCCGTTTTACTATCCCATCCTCGAGTAAAAGAAACCTTAATATCAATCTGAGGTAAAAACACTCCGATTATACCCTTTAGTAGCACATTTAACGAGTCTACATATTGATTTCGTATATCGGTAACCTGTTCAGCATACCGCACCAACTCCTTATCCCAAAACTGTATTTGGTTATAGGGAGAGTGATTTCTAAGTAATTGGTTTCGTTGCTTTAATACCTTTCTAGTATTCACCCAAGCTTGATAAAAATGTGGGTCAGAATGAAATGCACCCCAATCAATAAATTGACGGCGGGCTTTAGGTCCCTCGAACAACAAAGAAAAACTTTCGGGAGTAATAACTTGAATGGGTAACGTTTCGGCCAGGGTTGATAAACGCTTTACTTTCTCGCCATCAATTTTTACTTCGATCTCACCGCTTCGATGACGACGTAAGCCAATTTTACAATCTCTGTCAGCATCAATTAAATGCGCAAACAAAGTCAGTTTATCGTCATCATGGTTGATCACACGTTGGGATAAATGGCTTCTAAACGAACGGCCCATACCCAAAAAATAAATAGCTTCGAGAATACTGGTTTTGCCACTGCCATTTTGACCGTAAATCAAATTTAAGCCATCACCCGGTTGTAATGATGCTGAGGTAATATTACGAAATGAACCTATGGTAATACGCGATAAACTCATGAAGACCTATTGTGATAACCCAATAAAACGGTAGAAACAAAGAAGGTGCTTTGCAGCACCTTTCATATAGCAATAACACAATAACGCATTACAGACGCATTGGCATCACGACATACATAGAATCTTCTTCTTTGTGGTTCTCAATCAAGGCACTTGAATTGCCATCAATTAAAGTAATTCGTACTTCATCACTGGCTAAGTTATTTAACACATCAAGTAGATAACTGACGTTAAAACCAATTTCTAGCTTATCAGAGTCATATTCAACATCAATGATCTCTTCAGCTTCTTCTTGTTCAGGATTATTGGCAGTTATTTTCAATAAGCCAGATTCAAGCTGAATACGTACTCCACGGAATTTCTCATTCGAAAGAATAGACGCACGAGTTAACGCTTGTTTTAATTGGTTACGACTGGCGATAACCACCTTATTGCCACCCTTAGGTAACACTCGGCGGTAATCAGGGAAACGGCCATCGACAAGCTTACTGGTAAATACCGCGGAACTGGTAATCGCTCTAATGGCATTATCACCAATGGCAATGGTAATGTCCTGGTCGTCACTGTCGAGCAAGCGCGCCATTTCAACCACCCCTTTACGAGGCACAATCACTTGTTTTTCGGGTAATGAAACATCAAGCGTACGATGACTTAAGGCTAAACGGTGTCCGTCGGTGGCAATAGCACGTAATACATTACCTTCAGTTTCAAATAACAAACCATTGAGGTAGTAACGTACATCTTGGTTAGCCATTGAAAACTGAGTTGAATCAATAATCGACTTCAACACGCCTTGCTTTAAGCTAAATTCGATATCCGCTTGGAATTCTTCAACGTTGGGATAATCTTCGGCGGGTAATGTTGCCAATGAAAAACGGCTGCGACCTGAACGCAATAACCATTTATTATCTTGTTGCTCGACCTTTAATTCACTCTGCTCTGGTAATGACTTAACAATATCCAGTAACTTTTTAGCCGGAACCGTCGTACGACCGATATCAATGTCACCATGAATAGCCGCTTGGCCCACCAACTCAACCTCTAAATCAGTGCCTGTTAGCTTAAGTGATGACTCACTAACTTCAACTAATAAGTTGGCTAAAATAGGTAAGTTGTGTCTGCGTTCTACCGCGCCGCACACTAGCTGCAACGGCTTTAATAGGGCGTCCCTATCAATTGAAAATTTCATCGTGTCAACATTCCCTGAATTAAGAAGACAAAGTTCTAATCAAGTTAGCATAATCTTCTTTAATATCATGACTTTCTTCGCGCAATTGGGCGATTTTACGACAAGCATGTAACACTGTCGTATGGTCACGACCACCAAAAGCATCACCAATTTCCGGTAAACTTTGGTTAGTAAGTTCTTTAGATAGCGCCATCGCCACTTGTCTAGGCCTTGCCACACTGCGAGAACGGCGTTTAGACAGCATATCTGCCATTTTTATTTTGTAGTATTCAGCAACAGTCTTCTGAATATTATCTATAGTGACTAATTTTTCTTGTAGTGCCAAGAGATCTCTTAATGCTTCACGCACAAAGTCGATAGTGATTGGGCGGCCAGTAAAGTTAGCATTAGCAATCACGCGGTTTAGTGCACCTTCTAATTCACGTACGTTTGAACGTAAACGCTTGGCAATAAAGAATGCCACTTCATCAGGTAGGTTTATTCCGCTCTCTTGTGCTTTACGCATTAAAATCGCTACGCGGGTTTCTAATTCAGGTGGCTCAATAGCAACCGTTAAGCCCCAACCAAAGCGAGATTTTAAGCGATCCTCTACCCCATCGATCTCTTTCGGATAACGGTCTGAGGTTAAAATAATTTGATGATTACCTTCTAACAATGCATTAAAGGTATGGAAAAACTCTTCTTGTGAACGATCTTTATTGGCAAAAAATTGAATGTCATCAATAAATAGCGCATCAACACTACGGTAATAACGCTTAAATTCTTCGATCGCGTTATTTTGCAGCGCTTTAACCATGTCCTGAACAAAACGCTCAGAATGCATATACACCACTTTGGCATTGGGATTATTTTTAATAATGCCATTACCTACAGCGTGTAAAAGGTGAGTTTTACCTAAACCAGTGCCGCCATATAAAAATAACGGATTATAAGCACCACCAGGATTTTCAGAAACTTGCAATGCAGCAGCTTTACCTAACTGGTTCGATTTACCTTCAACGAAGTTATCAAATTGGTAAGTAGGATTAATATTGCTGCGATGATTAGGGTTAATAATCGGTTCAGCCTGGGTATTAAAGGACGTGGTTCCTACCTGGGCTTTAGTTTGGCGATTAACAGGCTTAGCCGCTACAGGAGCTGGCGCAACCGGACGAGCTGAAGGACGGCTACCAATATCAAAACGTAACTTAGGTGCATTACTGCCCATTTGTTCAGTAAAAAATTGATTAATGATATTGATGTATTTATCGCGTACCCAATCCAGCACAAAACGATTTGGCGCATACAAAACCAAAGTATCACCATCCATTTCAGCCTGTAACGGACGGATCCACATACTGAACTGCTGTGCTGATAACTCGTCTTGCAGTCTGCCGATACATTGTTGCCAAAGTGAAACCGCCACTTATTTATCCCCAAATATCTTTAATCAAAGGAGGTGTATTCTATAGGGAGATCACAATGATCGCTATCCTTTAAAGAAGAATTATCCCCAGCGGGATCATTCTGTGTATATATCTGAGATCAGCGAAGATCAAAATCGATCCATTAATTGCAAGATTCAAGCAAATCCAGCTTTATTAACCGATCCACCTTGATCTATAATAGCATTTCTTTGATCTACTGAAACAACGAAAGATCCACAAGATATAGTGTCTGTACACAGACTTATCCACATCTTCTGGTGCTTAATCGATAGTAGCTTCAAATAAAGATTGGCAGAAATTTGTCATATAAGTACTTTCGTTATTGACGAGGCTACTTAAAGTGATTACAATTCGGCCTCTTTTTTGCCCTTACCTCTAATGTTGGAGATAAGGTAAATTCACTAACAAAGACGGATTGCCATCATGAGTAAACGTACTTTTCAACCTAGCAACCTGAAGCGCAAGCGTTCTCACGGCTTCCGCGCTCGTATGGCTACTGTAGGCGGCCGTAAGGTCCTTGCACGTCGCCGTGCGAAAGGTCGCGCTCGTTTATCTGCGTAAGTAGATAACTAGGTGACTAGCTATACCTTTTCGCGGGAGTTACGTTTGTTAACTCCCGCGCAATTTAAATCTGTATTCTCCAATCCAATCAAAGCATCCTCTGCTGAAATAACTCTGCTCGCAATTCCAAATTCAGAGCAACATCCTCGTTTAGGATTAACTGTGGCCAAACGTTTTGTTAAACGTGCAAACCAACGTAATCGTATTAAACGTGTGATAAGAGATAGTTTTCGTTTACATCAACACGACATCCCAGATATAGATATCGTTGTATTAGTCAGAAATGGCGTGATGGAAATGGAAAATGCAGAACTACACAAATTAATAGAAAAGCTATGGCGCAAACTCAGTCGCCGTTACAATGGCTAGCAACTACGGTTATCCGTGGTTACCAAATTCTTATCAGCCCTTTATTGGGACCGCGGTGTCGGTTCAATCCAACTTGTTCTTATTATGCTATCGAAGCAATAAAAACACATGGAACAGTGAAAGGTAGTTGGTTTGCAATGAAACGCATATTAAAATGTCACCCTTTACATCCCGGCGGTAGTGATCCCGTCCCCCCTAAAAATGACAGGTGTAATAAATAGGCTATGGAATCTCAACGCAATATATTGCTAATCGGTCTGCTGTTTGTCAGCTTTTTAATGTGGCAACAATGGCAAACAGATAAAGCACCAAAACCGGCAACAGCTCAAACTGTTACCCAAACTAACGCCGCCTCACAACACAGTGCTGACGTTCCAGAAGCAGATATCTCTGGGGAACCAATAGAATTACCTGCAAATAAAAACCTTATTAGCGTTAAAACTGATCAGCTTGATATTAAAATCAGCCCGATTGGTGGTGACATAGTTTATGCCGCATTAGTGGAACATAAACGCGAAATTGACAGTAGTGACCCATTTGTCATTTTAGAACAAAAGAACAATTTCACTTATATCGCCCAAAGCGGACTTATTGGTCGTGATGGTATTGATAGTAGTGCCAATGGTCGAGCTGCTTATAGTGTTCAAACCAATTCATATTCTTTAGCTGAAGGTAAAGACACATTAACCGTGCCATTTACTTATACAGCAGACAACGGTGTCACCTACGTAAAAACCTTTACGTTCACCCGTGGTCAATATGATGTCGGCGTAGATTACAGCATCAACAATACTTCGGCTGCACCGTTACAAGTGCAAATGTATGGTCAAATTAAGCAAACGATTAAAGAATCTGAAAGCAGCATGATGATGCCAACCTATCGTGGTGGTGCTTTCTCGGCTCAAGATACTCGTTATGAGAAATATAACTTTGACGATATGGCTGACAAAAATCTTGCTAAAGTAACACAGGGTGGTTGGGCAGCAATGCTACAACATTACTTTGTGTCAGCTTGGGTGCCGCCAGCAACAGATTCAAACACCATTTTCTCAAGTATGAGTGCTGGTGGAATGGCTAATATTGGTTTCCGTGGTGCGGTATATGATATTGCTCCTGGCGCAACTCAAGAAATTAGCTCACAGTTTTATGTTGGCCCTAAAAACCAAAAAGAGCTTTCAGCTATTTCTGAAACCTTAAACTTGGTTGTTGATTACGGTTTCTTATGGTGGTTAGCGATTCCAATCCATTGGTTATTGATGTTCTATCAATCATTTGTGGGCAATTGGGGTGTGGCTATTATTTTGATCACTCTCACCGTCCGTGGTGGTCTATATCCGCTGACTAAAAAGCAATATACCTCTATGGCCAAAATGCGTAATCTACAGCCTAAATTGGCAGAGATGAAAGAACGCTTTGGTGATGACCGTCAAAAGATGGGTCAAGCTATGATGGAGCTGTATAAGAAAGAGAAAGTAAACCCTATGGGCGGTTGCTTACCTATTCTATTACAAATGCCAATCTTCATTGCACTATATTGGGTGCTACTAGAAAGCTATGAATTACGCCACGCGCCATTCATGCTTTGGATTAATGATTTATCGGTCCAAGATCCATACTATGTATTGCCATTGTTAATGGGCTTATCAATGTTCTTGATGCAGAAAATGCAACCGGTAGCGCCAACAATGGATCCAATGCAAGTAAAAATGATGCAGTGGATGCCAGTAATCTTTACCGTATTCTTCTTATGGTTCCCAGCAGGTCTAGTACTTTACTGGCTAGTGGGTAACTTAGTTGCAATCACACAGCAGAAAATTATTTATGCTGGCCTTGAGAAAAATGGCATAAAATAAGCCTAAGCTCAATGTTGTATAACTGATTAAAAAGGCGGCTGATTAGCCGCCTTTTCCTTTATCAATTTTATAGGTAATACCGTGACAACAGACACTATTGTGGCACAAGCCACCGCCCCTGGACGAGGTGGCGTAGGCATCATTCGTATTTCTGGTGATTTAGCCACTAATGTCGCGACAGCGATTATTGGCCACATACCCAAAACGCGTTACGCAGAATATTGTGACTTTAACAATGCTGACGGTCAGGTGATTGATCAAGGGATTGCACTATTTTTTAAAGGACCAAATTCATTTACCGGCGAAGATGTCCTAGAACTGCAAGGCCATGGCGGTCAAATAGTACTCGACATGCTAATTAAGCGAGTGATGGAAATAGACGGTATTCGTATTGCTAGACCAGGTGAATTTAGCGAACAAGCCTTTATGAACGATAAACTCGACTTAACTCAAGCAGAAGCGATTGCTGACTTAATTGACGCCACCAGTGAACAAGCAGCAAAAAGTGCCTTGCAATCACTACAAGGTGAATTCTCAAAAGAAGTTCATGAGCTTGTCGACCAAGTCACCAACCTGCGTTTATATGTGGAAGCCGCGATTGATTTCCCCGATGAGGAAGTCGACTTTCTATCCGATGGTAAAATTGCCAACGCCTTATATAAAATCATCGATAAGCTAGACACAGTGCAAGCCAGCGCCAAACAAGGTTCAATCATCCGTGAAGGAATGAAAGTTGTGATTGCCGGCCGTCCTAATGCTGGTAAATCAAGCTTACTCAATGCATTAGCCGGTAAAGAATCGGCAATTGTGACTGAAATAGCAGGCACAACTCGTGACGTATTGCGCGAGCACATCCACTTAGACGGTATGCCGCTGCACATTATCGATACGGCAGGGTTACGAGACACTCTAGACACTGTTGAACAAATCGGCATAGAACGCGCATGGGCAGAAATAGCCAGTGCCGATAGAGTCTTGTTTATGGTCGATGGCACCACAACTGACGCCATAGATCCGCACGAAATTTGGCCTGACTTTATCGACCGTCTACCAGCAAAGCTGGGAGTGACAGTGATACGTAATAAAGCTGACCTAACCGGTGAAACCTTAAATAACACCGAAGAGCAAGGTTACAGCGTTTATAGCATATCAGCTAAAACAGGTTTAGGGGTTGATGAGTTAAAGCAACACCTCAAATCATTAATGGGTTACCAAAGTAACTTAGAAGGTGGTTTTATTGCCCGCCGCCGCCATTTAGAAGCACTCGATCTTGCTGCAAATCACTTACAACTGGGTAAAGAACAACTTGAAGTGTATTTAGCTGGAGAGTTACTGGCAGAAGAACTGCGCATGACACAAATGGCCTTATCTGAGATCACCGGTAAATTCACCTCAGATGATCTATTGGGCAAGATTTTTGGCTCATTCTGTATTGGTAAATAGTGTATCGGTAAATAGGTGTAAATTGATGAAACTCGCCAATCACGTCGTGATACTCGACTTTGAAACCACAGGATTATCACCAGATAACGGTGACCGAGCCATAGAAATTGGTGCGGTTAAGTTAGTTAATGGTCAAATAGTCGATACTTTTCAGGAATTGATTAATCCTGGTCGGCGAGTCAATAGTTTTATTGAGCAATACACTGGTATTAGTAACGATATGCTTAAACATGCCCCTGCGTCCAAACAAGTCATGGGGCAGTTTGCTAAGTTTATTGATGGTTTTAATTTGGTGGCACACAATGCCAGCTTTGATAAAAAGTTTCTCGATGCTGAGTTTAGCCATAGCAAACTGTATTACACTGGTCAGTTTGCTTGCTCGTTATTATTATCAAGGCGGATAAGCCAAGATGCCCCCAACCATAAGCTTGGCACGCTTGTAGATCATCACCAGTTACCTAACGATGGTGTGTTTCACCGCGCTTTAGCCGATGCCACCATGACCAGCCATTTATGGTTACATCAAATAGATCTATTACAACTACAGCTGCCCAAGCAAGCTATTACCATTGATATGATCAATAAAATATCCAGCCTACCAAAAGCGCAAATTGCGCGTTATTTGCGAACGATGAGCTAGTTACAACTCTTGCGATAACTTATCGACCAGCAATCTCACTTTGGGTGATAAATGGCGATTATGCGGATACAAAGCCCAAATACCTTCTTTAGGTTGTTGAAAAGGTGTCAGCAATACCACTAACTCCCCTTCAGTAATAGCATCATTGACGTAATATCCCGGTAACTGCACAATCCCCAAACCACAAATAGCCGCATTTAATAAACTCAAACCACTACTACAGGCTAAAGATCCATGCACTTTTACCGTCTTGGGTTTACCTTGCTCAACAAAATGCCAATGAGACTGACTACCGATTAAACAATTATGCTGACTTAACTCCGATAACGCATAAGGCGTACCGAATTTAGCGATATAACTCGGGGCTGCGCAAACATATTGGCTGCGACTCGTAAGTCGTTTTGCCATCATGGTTGAATTAGTTAACCGCCCTAACCTAATAGCCAAATCATACCCCCCATCCACCAAGTCCAGTTGCTGATTAGTCAGCTCACAAATCACTTCAATGTCAGGATATTGCTGCATAAAATCAATGACTATCGGCATGATAAACTTTTCACCGTAAGTCACTGGTGCAGTAATTCTAATCAGTCCTTGAGGCTTATCTTTTAAGCTTGAAATAGCACGTTCTGCTTCATCAAGACTGTTTAATACTTGGCGACAATGCTGATAATAAACCGTACCTTCTTCGGTTAACGATACTTTGCGGGTGGTGCGATAAAATAATTTGGTGTTTAAACGGTTTTCAAGCTGACTAATTTGTCGACTCACTTGCGCGGTAGAAATACTCAAACGCTTGCCAGCCACTGTAAAACTGTCAGTTTCGGCCACAGCCACAAATTCAAAAATGCCTTCCCACTTCATCATTATTACATTCTCGTAAAAGTCATTTGCAAAATAAGCTAATTATCATTCTATGATAAACAAATACAATGGCTAAATACACTACACTGTAGTAAAACCACTTAACCATGTTGACCATGGTCGTTAATGTTAAGGAAATCATTTATGTCAGCACAATTTATTAAATCCAAAGCCGCTATTGCTTGGGGACCTGGCCAACCACTATCGGTAGAAGAAGTCGACGTAATGTACCCAAAAGCGGGTGAAGTCATGGTACGTATTGTGGCATCTGGCGTTTGTCATACCGATGCTTTCACGCTTTCAGGTGATGATCCTGAAGGGGTATTCCCGGCGATTCTTGGTCATGAAGGCGGCGGTATTGTTCACATGGTCGGTGAAGGCGTTACTAGCGTACAAGTCGGCGATCATGTTATTCCGTTATACACAGCAGAATGTGGAGTATGTAAATTCTGTACTTCTGGTAAAACCAACCTTTGCAGCGCAGTGCGTGAAACTCAAGGTAAAGGGTTAATGCCAGACGGCACCACGCGTTTCTTTAAAGATGGAGAGCCAATTTTTCACTACATGGGTTGTTCAACATTTTCTGAGTACACAGTATTACCGGAAATATCATTAGCCAAAGTCAGTAAAGATGCACCATTAGAAGAAGTATGTCTATTAGGCTGTGGTGTGACTACCGGTATGGGCGCTGTCTTGAAAACAGCTAAAGTTCAAAAAGGTGATACTGTCGCTATTTTTGGTTTAGGCGGTATTGGTCTATCGGCAATTATTGGTGCCACCATGGCTGGCGCCAGCCGAATTATTGGTATTGACCTTAACGAATCTAAATTCGAACTTGCCAAAAAATTAGGGGCAACCGACTGCATTAACCCTAAAAACTTTGATAAGCCGATTCAAGAAGTGATTGTAGAAATGACCGACGGTGGTGTCGATTTCTCATTTGAATGTATTGGTAACGTCAATGTAATGCGCAGTGCATTAGAATGCTGTCATAAAGGTTGGGGCGAGTCCGTCATTATTGGTGTAGCCGGTGCAGGCCAAGAAATATCAACCCGTCCATTCCAATTAGTTACTGGTCGCGTATGGCGTGGCAGTGCATTTGGTGGCGTTAAAGGACGCAGTGAATTACCAGGTATTGTTGAGCAATACCTAGCTGGCGAATTTAAACTTGACCACTTTATAACTCACACCATGGGTATTGAAGGCATTAATGATGCATTTGATTTAATGCACAAAGGTGAAAGTATTCGCAGCGTGATCCACTTTGCCAAGTAACACTTAATTTATCATGACAGATGCAGTTAAGTGTAAAACGACTTAACTGCGGTTTGACAAATAAGGACACATCATGACCATTGAAAGTATCAGCAGTACCAAAGCATTTGGTGGTTGGCATAAGCAATACAGTCATCAATCAAGTACGCTTAATTGCACCATGCGGTTTGCTATTTACTTACCACCACAAGCCGAAAGCCAAAAAGTGCCGGTTTTATATTGGTTGTCAGGGCTCACCTGTACTGATGAAAACTTTATGCAAAAAGCAGGTGCACAACGCATAGCAGCAGAGTTAGGCATGGCTATTGTCGCACCCGATACCAGCCCTCGAGGTGAAGGTGTTGCAGATGATACCGACGGCGCTTATGACTTTGGTTTAGGTGCAGGCTTTTATCTAAACGCCACCAAACCACCCTTTAGTCAACATTACCAAATGTATGATTATGTGGTAAACGAATTGCCAGCACTAATTGAAGCCCATTTCCCAGTAACAGAGCAACGCAGTATTAGCGGCCACTCAATGGGTGGACATGGCGCGTTAACCATAGGATTAAAAAATCCGCACAGATATAACAGCCTGTCAGCATTTAGTCCGATTTGTCACCCAATGGACTGCCCATGGGGCATCAAAGCATTCCGTGGTTATTTAGGTGATGATCAGCAGCAATGGCAACAATACGATAGCTGCGAGTTAATGGCCAATAGCCAACAATTTGTGCCCACGCTGGTGGATCAAGGCAGTAATGACAACTTTTTAGACGAGCAGTTAAAACCACAAGCCTTAGTTCAAGTAGCTAAAGACAAAGGTTATCCGCTTGAACTAAGAATGCAGCCAGGTTATGACCACAGCTATTATTTTATCGCAACGTTTATTGAAGACCATCTGCGTTTTCATGCTAAACACTTAGCACTTAGCACTTAAATAAAATACAATATTTGATAGTTTTAATGAATCAATAAAAATGAAAACGAGCCATTTTGGCTCGTTTTTTTATACATTACAGTTAACGATTAGCATCTAACCGAGAGAAATAATCTTTTGCTGCAGCCCTAACTTTAGGAGCTAACAATAAAGCAGACGTCATCGTCGGTATCGCCATCAATGCATAAGCAGCATCAATAATATTAACAATTTCTTGCAAGCTGGCTGTCGCAGCAAACAAAATAGCTAATAAATAAAAGTACTGATAAAAACGAATACGTTTACGACCAAATAAAAAGGCAAAACATTGGCCACCATAAAATGCTTGAGTAAAAATGGTGCTAATACTAAAAAACACCACACATAAAATAAGCAAATATGGTCCAATACCTGGCATCGTAATTTCAAATGCCTGCGCCGATAAATTTACCCCTTCAGCATCAGTACCTTGCCACACACCCGAGATTAAAATAATCATCGCTGTTGCAGTGCAGACTAATAATGTATCAATAGCAGGGCCTAACATGGCCACTAAACCTTCTTTTACTGGTTCATTAGTTTTGGCACTGCCATGAGCCATAACCTCTGTACCAATTCCGGCCTCATTCGAAAATGCAGCTCGGCGAATACCAATTAACATTGTCCCTAAAATTCCGCCGCCAACCGAATTTAACGAAAATGCTTCACTGAAAATAAGACTAAAATAGCCAGGTACTTGCTCAATATTTGACACAATCACATAAGCGGCACAACTCATGTAAATTAAGATCATCATCGGCACAACTTTAGATGCTACGGTCGCAATACGCTTAATTCCACCAAGAATAACGCTTGCCACTATCACCATAACAACGATCCCTAAACTCAAATCAAGCCAAAAAGTCGATTGATCCGCCGGAAAATGACCCGGTTTAACAAATAACCACTCGCGGATTATCTGTACTAATTGATTTGAGTTAAACAGCGGGAAATTACCAATTAAGCCAACAACACAGAAAAATACCGCTAAAAAATGCCATTTTTTAGTTAACCCTTGAGTAATAATGTACATAGGGCCACCCTGTACATCACCATTTTCATCTTTACCACGATACATAATAGCCAAAGTACAAGTAAAAAACTTGGTCGCCATACCAACAATAGCGCTGATCCACATCCAGAAAATAGCTCCCGGACCACCGACCATAATAGCCACAGCAACACTACCAATATTTCCCATTCCCACGGTACCGGCCATAGCACTGGATAACGCCCCAGCATGGCTGATATGCCCTTCGGCGCCATCATCAGGATATTTACCTCTCACGACATTAATAGCGTGACCTATGTACCTAAAAGGCACAAAACGAGAATAAATAAGGAAGAATAAGCCACCGCCAACGAGTAAAATAAGCATGTGAGGACCCCATGCAAGGTCAGCTAGCTGTTTAGTAATATCAGCAAGATTCATTAAAACCTGTTGTTTTATTGTTAAATAGTAATTAAGAAAATACTGATATTACTCGCACAGCGCAATGAAAAATAAGCGTAAAATAGATGAATAAATTTAATAATTCGGAGTCAAGATGGCAAAAGTAGCATTATTAGTAGGCACAACATTAGGCGGTTCAGAATATGTTGCCGATGAAATGGCAGCTCAACTTGATGAGTTAAACCATCAAACAAAGGTATTTATTGAGCCTAATATAGATGAATTAGCAGATTTTTCAGTGTGGATCCTTGTATGTTCTACTCATGGAGCAGGCGATCTTCCCGACAACATAGTGCCATTTCATAAGCAATTAATGATCGAAGTGCCCGATCTTAACCATATAAAGTTCGCTTTATGTGCAATTGGTGACTCTAGTTACGATACTTTCTGCCAAGGGCCAGAAAAAATAACCGCACTACTTTTGCAAAATGGATCTAAAGCCATTGTGGATAAGATCCAAATCGATGTGCAACGAGACCCAATACCAGAAGAACCTGCTCTAGCGTGGTTATTGCAATGGCAACATCTTATCTAAGCATATAGATATCCGATCATTGTCTGCATAAATCGTGATCAACTC
This sequence comes from Shewanella sp. AC34-MNA-CIBAN-0136, assembly GCF_040309945.1. Taxonomy (NCBI): domain Bacteria; kingdom Pseudomonadati; phylum Pseudomonadota; class Gammaproteobacteria; order Alteromonadales; family Shewanellaceae; genus Shewanella; species Shewanella sp. AC34-MNA-CIBAN-0136. The sequence continues at coordinate 51,713 of NZ_JBEOPJ010000019.1, forward strand.
ACAGATTAGATCATACTTATCCACAATATATTACTTATAAGTATAAGTTTGTGGATAAGCTATTATTTTTAGCGATCATAACTCTGTACTATTCACAGTCCGATCTGCTCAATGATCACCCTTGTGGATAACTACCCGATCTATCCCCATGTTATCTTGAGTTTGATCGCGATCAGATCACAGGTTAGTTTTAACTTTACCGTATGATTTTAAACAGAAATAAAAGTTATCAACAGAAAAGTCCGATCCTAATAATAAACATAATAAAAAGATCTATATAAAGATCTTAAGATCTATTAAGCAAACCGCATCTTGATCAATCAATGAAAAATGATCGTTCACGTTCAGACAAGCAAGTGCTAAAATGATCCAATCGAAAAAAGAATAAATTCGAATTTAACTTTCTTAGCTATCAAAGGTCAGATAATGCATTTTCATGAACGGTTTGATGTAATTGTTGTTGGTGGTGGTCATGCCGAAACTGAAGCAGCACTTGCAGCTGCAAGAATGGGCTCAAAAACATTATTGTTGACCCATAACATCGACACACTTGGCCAAATGTCTTGTAATCCTGCTATAGGCGGGATTGGTAAAGGCCACTTGGTAAAAGAAATTGACGCCTTAGGTGGAGCAATGGCAACCGCCACTGACTTTGCAGGTATTCAATTTAGAACATTAAATTCAAGCAAAGGTCCTGCCGTTCGTGCAACACGTGCCCAGGCAGACAGAGCGCTTTATCGTCAAAAAATCCAACATATATTACAAAACCAACCTAATTTACGTATATTCCAACAGGCTGTTGATGACCTAGTTGTTGAAAGCGATAAAGTTGTTGGTGTAGTAACACAAATGGGTTTAGCTTTCGAAGCACCAGCAATTGTGTTAACAACGGGTACATTCTTAAGTGGTAAAATCCATATTGGTATGCAGAATTACAGTGGTGGTCGCGCAGGTGATCCACCGGCAATTGCATTAGCGAATAGATTACGTGAATTAAATATCCGTGTTGGCCGTTTAAAAACTGGGACACCACCACGTATCGATGCTAATACCATTGATTTTACACAAATGACTGAGCAAAAAGGTGACACACCACTGCCAGTAATGTCATTTGTTGGTGATGTTAGTCAGCATCCAAGACAAGTTTCATGTTTTATCACTCATACCAATGAGAAAACCCACGACATTATTCGTGGAGGACTTGATCGTAGCCCTATGTATTCAGGTGTTATAGAAGGGATTGGACCGCGTTATTGTCCGTCTATCGAAGACAAGATCCACCGTTTTGCAGATAAATCATCACATCAGATATTTATTGAGCCTGAAGGCCTAAGCACGAATGAAATTTATCCAAACGGTATATCAACCAGTTTACCGTTTGACGTACAGTTAAATTTAGTCCGTTCAATTAAAGGCATGGAAAACGCTGAAATTATGCGTCCTGGCTATGCTATTGAATATGATTACTTTGATCCACGTGATCTTAAAAACTCATTAGAAACTAAAGCCATCGAAGGACTTTATTTCGCTGGTCAAATTAACGGTACTACTGGTTATGAAGAGGCCGGAGCTCAAGGTTTACTTGCTGGAATGAATGCATCACTGCAAGTTCAAGGCAAAGCAGCTTGGTGTCCTCGTCGTGATGAAGCTTATTTAGGTGTTTTAGTTGACGATTTATCAACCTTAGGTACAAAAGAACCATACCGCATGTTTACCAGCCGTGCGGAATATCGTTTATTACTTCGTGAAGATAATGCCGATTTACGTTTGACTGAAAAAGGCCGTGAATTAGGCTTAGTTGATGATAAGCGATGGGAATCATTTATTGCCAAAAGAGAATCGATCGAATTAGAACTTCAGCGCTTGCGCAGCCAATGGGTTCACCCAAATTCAGCTTTATTAGGGGTACTTAATCCACAATTAAACACCCCTATTTCACGTGAAGCATCATTTGAAGACTTGCTACGCCGTCCTGAAATGGATTATGCAAAGCTTATGTCATTAGAGGGTTTTGGTCCTGGACTTGAAGATCAACAAGCAGCTGAACAAGTACAAATTCAAGTTAAGTACTCTGGTTACATTCAGCGTCAGCAAGATGAAATTGATAAAGCTATCCGTCATGAAAACTCATTATTGCCACTTGATCTGGATTATCAAGAAGTGCCTGGTTTATCAAATGAAGTGATCGCAAAACTCAATAATCATAAACCTGACACTGTTGGACAAGCATCACGGATCTCAGGCATTACTCCTGCAGCGATCTCAATTTTGCTAGTACATTTGAAAAAACGAGGTTTATTGCGAAAAATCGCATAAATATAGTTATTTTTTCAACTCAATACCACAAGGGAAGCCATAAGGCTTCCCTTAGTGCTTTTACGGCTTCATAATAACTGCCGTCTTTATCATGCAACCTACGAGGCTTTCTGTGTTATCTGCCCAACTTAAAACCTATTTAGCTGAAATGAATATGTCGGCCACTGAATTACAACAAAAACAATTAATAGGTTTTGTTGAAATGCTTGATAAATGGAATAAGGCTTATAATCTCACCGCCGTTCGTGATCCTGAGCAAATGTTAATCCGTCATGTTATGGACAGTTTAACCGTTTCTCCTTATCTTGAAGGACAACGTTTTATCGATGTGGGAACTGGCCCTGGTTTACCCGGGATCCCATTAGCGATTATGAATCCAGATAAGCAGTTTGTGTTGTTAGACAGTTTAGGTAAACGGATCCGTTTTCAAAAACAGGTTCAATTTGAATTAAAAATTAATAATATTACCTCGGTAGAAAGCCGTGTTGAAGCTTATAACCCAGAGATTAAATTTGATGGTGTGTTAAGTCGAGCATTTGCATCTATTCAAGATATGCTCAGTTGGTGTCATCATTTACCGACTGAGAAAGGCACTTTTTATGCGTTAAAAGGCCAGTTAAATCAGCAAGAATTACAAGATATGCCAACAGGATTTTTGTTGGTAGAAACCATTGTATTGCATGTACCAACGTTAGATGAACAGCGACATTTATTAAAAATTGCTAAGCAATAACTCGCATTTCTTTCGCTAATTAAGCTAACCGGACATCAATAACTTTAAGACAGGATGACATTGTGGGTAAAATCATTGCCGTAGCCAACCAGAAAGGTGGCGTTGGAAAAACAACAACTTGCGTTAATTTAGCCGCATCACTTGCCGCCACAAAGCGTAAAGTGTTGTTGATCGATTTAGATCCTCAAGGTAATGCGACTATGGGCAGTGGTGTCGATAAATATGAAGTCGATAACACCGCTTATGAATTATTAGTTGAAGAAAAACCCTTTGCCGAAATAGTCATTAAAAATACCATAGGTAAATATGATTTGATCGCGGGTAATGGTGATGTCACTGCTGCTGAAATTAAATTAATGGAATTTTATGCGCGTGAGATCCGTTTACGCAACGCATTAGCACCGATCAAAGATGATTATGACTTTATCTTTATTGACTGCCCGCCATCACTCAATATGTTAACTGTAAATGCCATGTCGGCTGCTGATTCTGTACTTGTGCCAATGCAATGCGAATATTATGCCTTAGAAGGCTTAACGGCGTTAATTGACACTATTACCAAGCTAGGCGCCATGGTTAACCCTACATTAAGCATAGAAGGCATTTTGCGGACTATGTATGATCCGCGAAATCGTTTATCTAATGATGTATCTGATCAACTCAAACAGCATTTTGGTGAGAAAGTGTATCGCACTGTCATACCGCGAAATGTTCGTTTAGCTGAAGCACCTAGTTTTGGTGCACCTGCCATGTATTACGACAAATCAAGTGCCGGAGCTAAAGCCTATTTAGCCCTGGCAGGTGAAATAATCCGTCGTGCAGAACAGCAAACTCAACCAAAACAAGCGTAGGATACAAAAATGACCATAAAAAAACGCGGTTTAGGTAAAGGCTTGGATGCCTTATTAAGCCACAGTAATACTGCTAGTCGTAAAAATGATCAAGTAGAAGAGCAGCAATCTGCAACGTTAAATGACTTACTACACCTTGATCTTGATTTATTACAACCAGGTAAATATCAACCACGTAAAGATATGTCGCCAGAAGCACTAGAAGAGTTAGCTGAATCAATTCGTGCTCAAGGTGTTATACAACCTATTATTATTCGTAAAATATCTGCAACTAATTATGAAATTATTGCCGGTGAACGTCGTTGGCGTGCAGCTCAACTAGCCAAACTTGATAAAGTACCGTGTATTGTAAAGCAAGTGGCTGATGATGCTGCGGTCGCTATCGCGCTAATTGAGAATATTCAACGTGAAGATTTAAATGCAATGGAAGAAGCCATTGCCTTGCAACGATTATTAGAAGAATTTGAATTAACCCATCAACAAGTGGCTGATGCAGTTGGTAAATCCCGTGTTAGTGTGTCTAATTTATTGCGTTTAAATAGCCTTAATGAGCCTGTTAAACGTTTGTTGGAAAATGGTGATATCGACATGGGCCACGCGCGGGCTTTATTGGCGGTAGAAGGCGATGAACAGACTAATTTAGCTCGATTAGTGGCCTCAAAAGAAATGACTGTTCGAGAAACTGAACGATTAGTTAATAAAGCCCTAAATCCGGCTAAAGACGCCGAAACACCAGCTAAAGATCATGATGTTAGTCGTTTAGAACAAGAGTTAATTGAAAGACTCGGTGCCAAGGTTGCCATCAATCATGGCAGTAAAGGTAAAGGCAAAATTGTAATAAATTACCAGAATCTAGCTGAATTAGACGGAATTTTAAGTAAAATCCGCTGAAATGTGCAACAAACCAATTTCATTAGTAAGTTTGTGACATAGCTCTAATTTTAGTTTTTGATTATTTAGCGCTGAATCGTGCGTAAAATCGTTGTTTTACTATCATCAAAGTTGCAAACAAAGCGCGAAAAGGTATACTTTGCAGGCTTTTTGAATCTTAAGGCTAGTTTAATATATTAAATTTAACATTAGGACCGCGAAAGGCAATAATGCGGAGATATGAAGTTGGGTAATGTTTTAGCGCGTCGTGGCAGGTTAGCAGCCTATAAATTAGTGCTGGTACAAGCGACAGTCGCGTGTATTATTTCAACACTATTTTTCGTTATGTGGGGAGCACAGTATGGCCTATCTGCGCTAGCAGGTGGCGTAATTGCTGTACTTCCTAATTTTGTATTCGCAACCCTAGCTTTCTCACATAGTGGGGCAAGCTCTGCAGCAAAAGTGATTAAAAGCTTTTACTGGGGGGAAGCGGTAAAGATGCTATTAACCATTGCATTATTTTCGTTAGTGTTTATCAATATAAAAGTTGGATTTATGCCGCTTTTTACCTGTTACTCATTAGTGTTAGTTGTACATTGGATAGCACCTTTATATTTCAAGCAAAGTTAAGTGGGATGAATCATGTCTGCAACTGGTGAAGAAATGACACAGCAGAGCTATATCCAACATCACCTTACCAATCTAACAGTTGGTGAAGGATTTTGGACTTGGAACATTGATTCGTTGCTCTTTTCGGTTGGGCTTGGAATGTTGTTCTTATGGCTGTTTTACCGTGCCGGCAAAAAAGCGACCACAGGCGTTCCTGGCAAATTTCAATGTTTTGTCGAGATGATTGTTGAGTTCGTTGATAGCAGTGTGAAAGAAACTTTTCACGGCCGCAATCCTGTTATTGCGCCTTTAGCTCTGACAATTTTCGTCTGGATTTTCATGATGAACTTCATGGATATGATCCCAGTCGATTGGTTACCTTCACTGGCTTTATTAGCTGGTGTTCCATACCTAAAAGTTGTCCCGACTACAGACGTTAACATTACCTTCAGCTTAGCTCTTGGTGTGTTTGTGCTGATTATTTATTACAGCATTAAAGTCAAAGGTGTTTCAGGTTTTGTTAAAGAACTAACATTTCAGCCTTTTAACCATTGGGCAATGATACCAGTCAACTTATTATTAGAAACAGTAACTTTAGTTGCGAAGCCGATTTCATTGGCTCTACGACTATTTGGTAACTTGTACGCTGGTGAGTTGATATTTATCCTTATTGCATTGATGTACGGTTCTAACGTGGCGTTATCTGCTCTAGGTGTAGGATTACAACTAGGTTGGTTAATTTTCCATATTTTAGTTATTACTTTACAAGCATTTATTTTCATGATGTTGACCATTGTTTATTTAAGCATGGCGCATGAAGATCACTAAGGGTAACCGAAAATTTTTTTGACCTAAATCATTAATAACAACGATTTAGAATATTGGAGATAGATATGGAAACTGTATTAGGAATGACGGCAATTGCTGTTGCTCTACTCATTGGTATGGGTGCATTAGGAACAGCTATTGGTTTCGGCCTTTTAGGTGGAAAGTTTTTAGAAGGTGCAGCTCGTCAGCCAGAAATGGCGCCTATGTTACAAGTTAAAATGTTCATCGTAGCGGGTCTTCTAGATGCCGTAACTATGATTGGTGTAGGTATTGCGCTATTTATGCTATTTACTAACCCATTGGGTGCAATGCTTTAACTAACGCTTCTGTCTTTAATCTAACTAGGAGGCTGTTGTGAATTTCAACGCTACCCTATTCGGTCAGACGGTTGCCTTTATTCTCTTCGTGTGGTTTTGCATGAAGTTTGTATGGCCTCCGTTGATGAATGCCATCGAAGAACGCCAGAAGAAAATTGCTGATGGTCTGGCTGATGCCGGCCGTGCAGCAAAAGATCTAGAGTTAGCACAAATTAAAGCTACTGAGCAACTAAAAGAAGCAAAAGTAACTGCCAACGAAATTATTGAGCAAGCTAATAAGCGTAAGGCTCAAATCGTTGAAGAAGCTAAAGTTGAAGCGCAAACTGAGCGAGCTAAAATTATCGCTCAGGGTCAAGCAGAAATTGAAAACGAACGTAATCGCGTGAAAGATGATTTGCGTAAGCAAGTTGCTCTACTAGCTATCGCTGGTGCAGAGAAAATTCTTGAACGCGTGATAGATCCAGAAGCCCACAGTGACATAGTTAATAAACTTGTTGCTGAAATTTGATTAAGGGAGTTGAGTTATGGCTGAATTAAGCACCATCGCTCGCCCTTACGCAAAGGCAGCTTTTGATTTTGCTGTTGAGCATAAAGCAGTAGAAAGTTGGACAGAAATGTTAACTTTCGCTTCATTGGTAAGTGAAAACGAATCAATAAAGCCACTGCTTAATGGTACTCTCGCGAGTACACAACTTGCCTCACTTTTTATAAAAGTATGCGGTGAGCAAGTCAATGAGCAAGGTCAAAACCTGATAAAGGTAATGGCTGAAAACGGTCGTTTAGGGATACTGTCAACAGTATCGCTACTTTTTGCTGAATACCGTAATGAGTGGGCAAAAGAAGTTGAAGCCGATGTGGTTTCTGCTACTGAGCTAAGCTCTGAGCAACAGCAGCAAATTAGTGTTTCTTTAGAGAAACGTCTCGCACGCAAAGTTAAGCTGAATTGCAGCATCGACGCATCGCTTATTGGCGGTGTAATTATTAAATCAGGCGACCTAGTCATTGATGGCTCGGTAAGCGGTAAGTTATCGCGTTTGTCTGAAAAGCTGCAGTCGTAATTGGGAGTTTGAGCATGCAACTGAATTCCACTGAAATCAGCGATCTGATTAAGCAGCGGATCCAGCAGTTCGACGTCGTTAGTGAAGCTCGCAACGAAGGTACAATCGTTGCAGTAAGTGACGGCATCATTCGCATTAACGGCCTAGCCGATGTAATGCAAGGTGAAATGATCGAACTGCCTGGTGGCTGTTTTGCAATCGCGTTGAATTTAGAACGTGATTCTGTCGGCGCCGTAGTAATGGGGCCTTATGCTAATTTAGCAGAAGGCGATAAAGTAAGAACCACTGGTCGTATTCTTGAAGTACCGGTGGGTCGTGGTCTACTTGGCCGCGTTGTTAACACTCTAGGTGAGCCTATTGACGGAAAAGGACCTATCGACAACGATGGTTTCTCTCCTGTTGAAGTGATTGCCCCAGGTGTTATTGAACGTAAGTCAGTATCACAACCAATTCAAACTGGTTATAAAGCCGTTGATGCCATGATCCCTATTGGTCGTGGTCAACGTGAATTGATTATTGGTGACCGTCAGACTGGTAAAACAGCGATGGCAATCGATGCAATTATCAACCAGAAAGAGTCAGGCATTAAGTGTGTCTATGTAGCTATTGGTCAGAAAGCTTCTACCATCGCTAACGTAGTACGCAAGCTTGAAGAACATGGTGCATTAGCTAACACTATTGTTGTTGTTGCCTCAGCTTCTGAAGCTGCCGCACTACAATATTTAGCGCCATATTCTGGTTGTTCTATGGGTGAATACTTCCGTGACCGCGGTGAAGATTCTTTAATCGTATATGATGATTTGTCTAAGCAAGCAGTTGCTTATCGTCAAATTTCACTACTATTGAAGCGTCCACCAGGACGTGAAGCCTACCCAGGTGATGTTTTTTATCTACACTCTCGTTTATTAGAGCGTGCTTCACGCGTAAACGTGAATTATGTAGAAAAGTTCACTAAAGGTGCAGTAACAGGTAAAACCGGTTCGTTAACCGCTTTGCCTATTATTGAAACCCAAGCTGGTGATGTATCAGCGTTCGTACCGACTAACGTAATTTCTATTACAGATGGTCAAATCTTCCTTGAGACTGATTTGTTTAACTCTGGACTACGTCCAGCAGTTAACCCAGGTATTTCAGTATCTCGTGTTGGTGGTGCTGCGCAGACTAAAATCATCAAGAAACTGTCTGGCGGTATTCGTACTGCACTTGCACAGTATCGAGAGCTTGCTGCGTTCTCACAGTTTGCGTCTGATTTAGATGATGCAACTCGTGCTCAACTTGAGCATGGTGAGCGTGTAACCGAATTAATGAAGCAAAAGCAATATGCTCCTATGAGCGTTGCTGCCCAGTCTGTGTCTATTTTCGCAGCTGAAAAAGGCTACCTTAAAGGTGTTGCTTTAAATGAAATCGGTCGCTTCGAGGCCTCTCTGCTTTCATACATGAACAGTCAACATGCTGACCTAATGAACACCATCAATGCTACTGGCGATTATAACGCTGATATCGAAGGTGAGTTAAAGGCAGGCATGGACAAGTTCATTGAAACCCAAACCTGGTAATAATGAACACGGGGTGTCATTAGGCACCTCAGGTCCCAGATTGGAGAGTAGAGATGGCCAGCGCTAAAGAGATTAAAACCAAGATCGCGAGTGTTAAAAATACTCAGAAGATCACTTCTGCTATGGAAATGGTTGCCGCCAGCAAAATGCGCAGAGCGCAAGAACGCATGGCAGCTAGCCGTCCATATGCAGAAAATATGCGTAAGGTGATCGGTCACGTAGCGCAAGGTACTCTCGAGTATAAACACCCCTATTTAGAGGTGAGAGATGCCAAGCGGGTTGGTTACATTGTTGTAGCAACCGACCGTGGCCTTTGTGGTGGTTTGAACGTCAACCTCTTTAAAAAGGTTGTGTCAGACGTTAAAAAATGGAAAGAACAAGGTGCAGACGTTGAGTTTTGCCCAATTGGTGCCCGTTCTGTTCAGTTTTTTAAAAGCTTTGGTGGTGAAGTTTCCGCCCATGCATCAGGTTTAGGCGATGCGCCAAAACTTGTTGATTTGATTGGCACAGTACGTGTCATGTTAAAAGCTTACAACGAAGGTAAATTGGATCGTCTGTACATTGTGTTTAACAAGTTTGTTAATACAATGACCCAGACTCCGGTGATCGAACAGCTGCTACCTTTACCTAAGTCAGATGAAGAAGTAGCTAGTTATCCTTGGGATTATATTTACGAGCCAGATCCAAAAGAAGTTTTAGATCTATTGTTAACTCGTTATGTAGAGTCTCAAGTATATCAAGGTGTTGTTGAGAATATTGCCTCTGAACAAGCTGCCCGTATGGTAGCTATGAAGGCGGCAACAGACAACGCTGGCGAAATGATCGATGATTTGCAACTCGTCTATAACAAGGCCCGTCAGGCTGCGATTACGCAAGAACTGTCGGAAATTGTATCAGGCGCTGCAGCGGTTTAGGTTTAGGTAACGAAATCAAGTTTAGAGGATTAATCATGAGCACAGGTACTGTTGTCCAAGTAATTGGCGCGGTTGTGGACGTAGAGTTTCCACAAGATTCTGTACCTCGAGTATATGACGCTCTGAAGATCACTGGTGAAGGCGCCTGTAATGGTTTGGTGCTGGAAGTTCAGCAGCAACTAGGTGGTGGTGTTGTTCGTACCATCGCTATGGGTTCTTCTGATGGTCTGCGTCGTGGTCTAGAGGTAGCAAACTCAGGTTCACCAATTACTGTTCCGGTAGGGGTTGCAACCCTTGGCCGTATTATGAACGTATTGGGTGAGCCTATCGATGAAGCGGGTCCTATTGGTGAAGAAGAGCGTTATGTTATTCACCGTGCAGCCCCTTCATACGAAGATCAGTCAAATTCAACTGAGCTATTAGAGACGGGTATCAAGGTTATCGACCTTGTTTGTCCTTTCGCTAAAGGTGGTAAAGTCGGTCTGTTCGGTGGTGCTGGTGTTGGTAAAACAGTCAACATGATGGAACTGATTAACAACATCGCTAAAGCTCACTCTGGTCTTTCTGTTTTCGCTGGTGTTGGTGAGCGTACCCGTGAGGGTAACGACTTCTACTACGAGATGGAAGATTCAGGCGTATTAGACAAAGTAGCCATGGTTTATGGTCAGATGAACGAGCCTCCAGGTAACCGTTTACGCGTAGCGTTAACTGGCCTGAGTATCGCTGAAAAGTTCCGTGACGAAGGTCGTGACGTATTGTTGTTCGTGGACAACATTTACCGTTACACCTTAGCGGGTACTGAAGTATCTGCACTACTAGGTCGTATGCCTTCTGCAGTAGGTTATCAGCCAACACTAGCTGAAGAGATGGGTGTTCTTCAAGAACGTATCACTTCAACTAAGTCTGGTTCGATTACTTCTGTACAAGCAGTATATGTACCTGCGGATGACTTAACTGATCCGTCACCAGCAACAACCTTCGCTCACTTAGATGCGACTGTTGTATTGTCTCGTCAAATTGCATCTTTGGGTATTTACCCAGCGGTTGACCCATTGGATTCGACTTCACGTCAGTTAGATCCACAGGTTGTTGGCCAAGAGCATTATGATGTTGCAAACGGTGTACAAACTGTATTACAGCGTTATAAAGAGCTGAAAGACATTATTGCTATCTTGGGTATGGATGAATTGTCAGATGATGACAAAACCATGGTATTCCGAGCACGTAAGATTGAGCGTTTCTTATCTCAACCTTTCTTCGTAGCAGAAGTCTTCACTGGTTCTCCAGGTAAGTACGTTTCTCTTAAAGACACAATTCGTGGCTTCAAGGGTATCTTGGAAGGTGAGTTCGATCACATCCCAGAGCAAGCGTTCTACATGGTTGGCTCAATCGATGAAGCTGTCGAAAAAGCTAACAAAAAGAAATAACTAGGCCGTAAAGCTTAGTTCTTTAAGGAGAACTTGATGGCAGCCAAAACAGTCCAACTTGATATTGTTAGTGCCGAAAACAGCATCTTCCATGGCCAAGTTAGCTTTTTAGAAGTTAATGGTGCTGAAGGTGAGTTAGGTATTATGCCTAACCATGTTGCGTTACTGACAAAAATCAAGCCTGGTATGGCGCGCTTTATCAAGCAAGATGGCAGTGAAGAAGTGTTGTATTTATCAGGTGGTTTACTTGAAGTACAACCTACTGCAATTTCAGTGCTTGCTGATGTAGCATTACGTGCCGATGATATTGATGAGAAAGCTGCTTTAGAAGCCAAAGAACGTGCAGAGCAAGCAATTGCTAATGCCGGCACTGACTTCAATTATGAAGCTGCTGCAATCGAATTAGCCAAATCTATGGCTCAATTACGTGTTGTTGAATGCATCAAGAAAAATATCACCAGATAATCTGATTATTTGACGCTTAAAAGGCGACTCTTACGAGTCGCCTTTTTTATTGCCTATTACTGGCTAACTTAGCGCCTTTATTTTCACTTTGGTTCGTATTCCGCTAAAATGTCTGCAAATCTCTATCTGTTCATTAAAGGAATGCTCAATGTCGTTAAATGTTGTGATCTTAGCTGCAGGAAAAGGAACTCGGATGCGCTCAGATCTGCCTAAAGTGCTGCATCCCATTGCCCATAAAAGTATGGTGCAACACGTTATTGATACTGCCAATTCATTAGGCTCATCGGCTATTCAATTAGTATATGGCTATGGTGCAGATAAATTACAAGCGGCTTTAGGTGAGCAAGCATTAAATTGGGTATTGCAAGCAGAACAACTAGGTACTGGCCATGCCGTTGCCCAAGCTAATCCAAATATTAACGACGACGACACGGTATTAATTCTTTATGGTGATGTGCCGCTAATTCAACAATCGACCTTAGAAGCTTTATTGGCTGTTCGTCCTACTAATGGTCTTGCTATTTTGACTGTCAATTTACCTAACCCTACCGGTTATGGTCGTATCGTTCGTGAACAGGGTAAAGTAGTCGGAATTATTGAACAAAAAGATGCTAACGCTGAGCAGTTAGCTATTAACGAAGTGAACACCGGCATTATGGCGGTACCAGGTAAGCAGTTAAAAGCATGGTTAAATCGTTTATCTAATAATAATGCTCAAGGCGAATACTATTTAACTGACATTATCGCCATGGCTAATGCCGATGGTGTTGAAATTACTACCTCACAACCACAATCAGCTATTGAAGTTGAAGGTGCTAATAACCGCGTACAACTTGCGCAGTTAGAGCGAGCTTACCAAGCTCGAGCTGCTGAAAAAATGATGCTTGAAGGCGCTAATTTACGCGACCCTGCCCGTATTGATATTCGCGGTAACGTGACTGTTGGTATGGATGTGATGATTGATGTTAACGTTATTTTTCAAGGTCAAGTGACCTTAGGTAATAACGTCACAATTGGTGCTGGTGCTATTTTGATTGATTGCGACATTGCCGATAATGCCGAAATTAAACCTTATACTATCGTTGAAGGCGCTAAGCTTGGACAAGCTGCGAGCGCAGGACCTTTTGCTCGCTTACGCCCAGGGGCAGAGCTTAAAGAAGATGCTCATATAGGCAACTTTGTTGAAATTAAAAAGAGTGTATTAGGTAAAGGTTCAAAAGCAGGCCACTTGGCTTATTTAGGCGATGCACAAATTGGCGCAGGCGTTAATATCGGTGCTGGTACGATTACCTGTAACTATGACGGTGCCAATAAGTTTATTACTACTATTGAGGATGGTGTATTCGTCGGTAGTGATACCCAGTTAGTTGCGCCTGTTACCATAGGCAAAAATGCCACGTTAGGTGCCGGCTCAACTATAACCAAAGATGTTGCTGAAAATGAACTGGTGATTACACGCGTTAAACAGCGTCATATTACCGGTTGGCAACGTCCAGTTAAAATAAAAAAATAAGCTTTAATATTCTAAAATCTAAAAGCCTCTGCATATGTCAGAGGCTTTTTTTGTACTTTTATTTCAATTTTTGAGCGATAAGATCTAGATAAAGTTTCATTTGGTGCTAAAATATCTTTCGTTTCGAAACTTATATGAAAGATAGTTAATTTAAATGACTAAACGTAACACCCAGCAACGTCGCCATTCGATTATTAAATTGGTTAATGAACAAGGCGAAGTCAGTGTCGATGAGCTAGCAAATCTATTTGCCACTTCAGAAGTCACTATTCGCAAAGACTTAGCCATGCTTGAAACTCATGGGCTATTGTTACGACGTTATGGTGGGGCGGTGCCTGTACCTCAAGAAATGACTCAAATTACCAATGAAAAACTGTCTTTAAACAAGCAAGCTATTGCAGCTAAAGCCGCTGAGCTTATTCGTGATCATAACCGAATTATTATTGACAGCGGCAGTACGACTTCAGGTCTTGTGCAACAGCTAAATGACAAGCGCGGCTTGGTGGTGATGACTAATTCATTGCAATTGGCAAACGCCATTCATGAACTTGAAAATGAGCCGACATTATTGATGACCGGTGGCACCTGGGACCCTCACTCAGAGTCTTTTCAGGGCCAAGTGGCAGAGCAAGTATTACGTTCATATAACTTTGACCAACTTTTTATCGGTGCCGACGGCATCGATCTCGATCGTGGCACCACCACATTTAACGAACTAACCGGCTTAAGTAAAGTAATGGCTGAAATGTCTCGTGAAGTCGTGGTGTTATTAGAGTCGACTAAAATTGGCCGACGGATCCCTAATCTAGAATTACCTTGGGATGTGGTTAATGTCTTAGTTACCGACGACAACATCACCCAAGAAGCCGTTAACACTATTTCAGCGCATGGCGTCAGAGTCATACTCGCGCCATACACTAAGTAAAAAAAATTAAATTGAAACAGTAAAGGAAACAACAAACATGTGTGGAATCGTAGGCGCAGTGGCGCAAAGGGATGTTGCAGAAATTTTAGTAGAAGGCTTACGTCGTCTAGAATACCGTGGTTATGACTCAGCTGGCATTGCTGTTATCCATCAAGGTGAGTTAAGCCGTACTCGCCGCGTTGGTAAAGTACAAGAGTTGTCGTCCGCACTTGATGCCGCACCGTTAAGCGGCGGCACCGGTATTGCCCATACTCGTTGGGCAACTCATGGTGAGCCAAGCGAACGCAATGCACACCCACATTTATCTGAAGGTGATATTGCCGTTGTTCATAACGGTATTATTGAAAATCACGGTAAATTGCGCCAGATGTTAAAAGGTTTAGGTTATGTATTTTCATCAGACACCGATACCGAAGTTATTTGTCACCTTGTTCATCATGAACTAAAGACAGCAGCGACATTATTAGTGGCAGTGCAAGCGACAGTAAAACAGCTTGAAGGTGCCTATGGTACAGTTGTTATCGACCGTCGTGATAGCGAACGTATGGTTGTTGCCCGTAGCGGAAGCCCATTAGTGATTGGTTACGGCTTAGGTGAAAACTTTGTTGCCTCAGATCAATTAGCATTACTACCTGTAACACGTTCATTTGCCTTTTTAGAAGAAGGTGACGTTGCTGAAATTACGCGTCGTGAAGTTAACATTTTTGACGTTAATGGCAATGCCGTTCAGCGCGAAATGAAAGAATCGGAAGTGACTCATGATGCCGGTGACAAAGGTGAATACCGTCACTACATGCTGAAAGAGATTTACGAGCAACCAACCGCCATTGCACATACTCTAGAAGGTCGTATTGCGGGGGGTAAGGTTTTAGATTCAGCTTTTGGTGAAAATGCTGCTGAATTTTTAAAAGACATTAAACACGTGCAAATTATTGCCTGCGGTACCAGTTATCATGCAGGTATGGCCGCGCGTTACTGGTTAGAAGATTGGGCTGGCGTATCATGTAATGTCGAAATTGCATCTGAGTTCCGCTACCGCAAATCGCACCTGTTCCCAAATAGCTTGTTAGTGACTATTTCACAGTCTGGTGAAACAGCTGATACGTTAGCGGCAATGCGCCTAGCAAAAGAAATGGGCTACAAAGCCACCTTAACTATTTGTAACTCAGCTGGTTCATCGTTAGTACGTGAATCTGACATGGCTTACATGATGAAAGCTGGCGTAGAAATTGGTGTTGCATCAACTAAAGCCTTTACCGTTCAACTAGCTGGCTTGTTAATGTTAACAACGGTTATTGGCCGTCATAATGGCATGTCTAGCGACATGGAAGCGGCTATTACTCAAAGCTTGTTATCAATGCCAGCTAAAGTGGAACAAGCGCTTGGCTTAAATGATGCAATTGCAGAATTAGCAGAAGACTTTGCCGACAAGCAACATGCATTATTCTTAGGTCGTGGTGATCAATACCCAATCGCGATGGAAGGTGCATTAAAGCTAAAAGAGATTTCATATATTCACGCCGAAGCTTATGCATCTGGTGAGTTAAAGCACGGTCCATTAGCTTTGATTGATGCCGATATGCCAGTTATCGTGGTTGCGCCAAACAATGAATTACTCGAAAAGCTTAAATCAAACGTTGAAGAAGTGCGTGCTCGTGGCGGACTAATGTATGTGTTTGCCGATGTTGATGCTGAGTTTGAATCAGACGACACCATGAAAGTTATCCAGGTACCACATTGTGATCAGTTCATGGCACCGTTAATTTACACTATTCCATTACAGTTATTGTCATATCATGTGGCATTAATTAAAGGTACTGATGTAGACCAACCACGAAATTTGGCTAAATCAGTTACAGTTGAATAAGGTTTTGATTTAATTGTTAATTTTAATAAAAACGGTTTCTTAGGAAGCCGTTTTTATTGGGTGAAATAATATTATAGCGTAATGGGATAATTGACCATTAATAGTCTGGTTGTTAAATCTGTCTATTTCGATAGGGGCATTTTATTCCCGACGAAGATTACCGCCGCCCCAGTTTAAAATGGGGTTTAGCTAATTAAAGATACTATTGGAGTCGTTGAAGGCTATTGAGGATTGTTTAAATATGGTTATTAAGCTGTCTTGGCAGCCAGTTAACTAATTCATAAGTAAGGTATTATCAGTTACTCTTGTGTGCTGGCTTAAATCGTTCAGCACAACAGAATCGGGGGCGTGGAATGTATCCTATGCCCCCGACAGTAATTAATTGCTTAGTAATTGCTTAGTAATTAGTTAGGTAGTAGCACTGTGTCAATCACGTGGATGACGCCGTTGCTAGCGTTAACATCTGTCATGATAACTTTTGCATTGTTTACCATCACATTACCGTCTTTTACTTCAATGGTAACTGTTTGTCCTTCAACTGTTGTTGCGCTATCTAGCTTAACTACATCAGCAGCTAACACTTTGCCAGCTACAACATGATAAGTTAATACCGCGACAAGCTTATCTTTGTTCTCTGGTTTTAGTAGCATTTCTACAGTGCCTTCAGGCAACTTTGCAAATGCATCATCTGTTGGTGCAAATACCGTAAATGGACCTTCACCTTTCAGCGTTTCAACAAGTCCTGCCGCTTTAACTGCAGCTACGAGAGTGGTAAACGAGCCATTTTCAACCGCTACATCAACAATGTCTTTTTTCATACCATGATGTTCGGCATAAGAAACAGATGAGAACGCTAAACTAGCCACTACAAGAGTCAGTATCGTAGATATTTTCTTTAACATTTTATCTTCCTTTTAGGTGTGTACCATTTTGAGTTCAGCATTAGTTACGCAGTAGTTAATCAACTAGATCAATTTTGTTTCAATGAACTTGTGAGATGACGTTGTGTGCACTTAGGGGGTCAATATCACTAAAATAAGTCTAATTGCATAAAGCTGACAGGAAGATATAACGATGGTGATATTTATCATGGATTTTTTTACGGGTCGACATTCTGAATATTGTCTTAGCTGTACTTGGTTTAGATACCATTTCAGCGATAGTGAGTCTTGCGCTATTAGTTCCAAGTCTTAGTATTGCAGCTAGAAGGTTACATGACACTGGCCGCTCTGGCTGGTGGCAATTAATACAATTAATCCCAATTATTGGTTTAATTGTTCTGATTGTTTTCTTAGCTCAAGACAGCCATGATGTAAATGATTACGGTGTTAACCTTAAGTTGGGTGTTCCAACATAAAACCGATCAAGATATCGTGAGGCGGCTAATACTCATGTTGACTTAAACGCGTTTTGATTGCGTGACTGATATTATCGGCATAAGACTTCGTAGAGCTTACAGTGATTTTACCCAACAAAAAGGGAACAGATACTGTTCCCTTTTTGATTTGGTCAAACTTAGCTATTACCAAACACGAGCGACGAGTCCTTTCAGGTAATAACCTTCAGGGAATGCGCTGCTAATTGGGTGATCGCTGGCTTGGTGCATGCGTTCAATAAATTGCACTTCACGCTTAGCATCAAGTGCGGCATCGGCAACCACTTTTTGGAATAGGTCTGACTGCATTAAGCCTGAACACGAGAACGTCAGTAATATTCCACCTGGATTAAGTAATTGCATAGCAATCATATTGATGTCTTTATAACCGCGACATGCGCCATCGAGTTGCGACTTATTGTCGGCAAACTTAGGCGGGTCTAAAACAATAACATCAAAGGTTTTACCTTCATCTCGGTACTGGCGTAGTAATTTGAATACGTCAGCTTCGTTATAGCTTACATGGTCATCATTAAGGTTATTAATGGCCATATTATCGCGAGCAGTTTGTAGGGCTAAGGTTGATACATCGACGTTTTCAATACTCGCAGCGCCTGCTTTGGCGGCATATAAGCCAAAAGTACCGGTGTAACAGAAACAGTTAAGTACTGACTTACCTTTGACGAAACGAGCCGCCATAGCACGGTTGTCACGCTGATCCAGATAGAAACCTGTTTTATGACCTTTAACAACATCGACGGCAATCTTAATACCGTTTTCTTCGATGATGACGGGCATAGCAGGTAACTCCCCGTGTAGTAATCCTACAACCGGAGTCAGGCCTTCTTTCTTTCTAGAGTCGACATCTGAGCGCTCATAGACAGCGCAGTCCGGATATTGAAGAACCAGTTGCTCAACGATAGTGTCGCGCCATTTTTCAGCACCAGTGCTTAACAGTTGGCAAACCAATACGTTGGCATAACGGTCTATGGTAATACCGGGTAAACCGTCCGATTCAGCGGCGATTAAGCGATAACCCGTTAGACCTTGTTCGCGAATCAAATCATCACGTCCTGCTTGGGCTCTTTTTATGCGTCGGGCGAAGAAGTCGGCATCGATAGTTTCGTCTTTGTCGAAAGTCCATATCCGCACTTGGATTTGAGATTCTGGCGACCAGGCACCGCGTCCGAGCCAATGCCCGTCGTGCGCCACTACTTCAACAGTGTCACCAGCTTGCGGTTTTCCGCCATTGACGTTGTGAATTCCATTGGAAAATATCCAAGGGTGGCGACGCTCTAATGAACGTTCGCGGCCAGGTTTAAGTTTAATTCTGATAGCCATGGTATTGCCTAATGTAAAGTATAAAAGGGGTAAAAAGAGTTATCGCGCATCTAATAACGATGCCATATAAGCCTAATCGAAATTGAATATAGGCTTGGGGTAATGCCTCAATAATTGAGTGCATTAGCCAGGGGGCGACAAAATGGGATCATAGCCTGTTTTGAGCCTAAAAACCTGACAAATAATTAAATGGTTGGCTTAGTATGGTGTGGTTAATGTCTATTCTGGCGGTTGAGTCGGTAATTATTGCTTATTCCATCCAGCATTAAAGGTATTTTGTTGCGTTATAGCGAGGTTAAACGGTGCTGGTGGTTGATGCACAATCAAATATGCCTACAGACTTGTGATGATGTTTTTAGATCGAGTGATTAACGTGATGCTTTTGCTAACCGTCAAACACAACGCCACAAGCATTCGGTAGCAATTATACCAAGCGTTGCTGAATCGCAGTATTTGAACACACTGATTACTCGTACTCGATAATGGCAATAATACTTGATTAGGTAACGATATTACCACGTGAAAAAACCAGAATGTAGCCTTTAAAGGGTAGAGCTAAATAGTCGGTGTGTATTGGTTTAAAATGGCTGCTGATGAAACCGAACTCAGCTAATTTTACACTGAGTTTATTCTTTCTACCTCTACCGGGGTCTACAATGATGACGTCACATTTTTTACTGGCATGGTTTTTAATAAAATAAGCCAATAACTGCACATGCTCATCTTCATAGAGTAAATCGCTGCCAATGATGACGTCAAAAAGTCCCAGCTTACTGGTGTCATTGGCCCAATCTACTTGCTCAAAAGCAATGTTTTTACCATTGTTGAGTTTTGTATTTCGGTTAAGGAACTGCTCAACTTCTGGGTGATAGTCGGTTGCGGTAATATCGGCATGTTTTTCGTTGAGGAGTAAGCTTGATAATGCGATTCCACAGCCTATTTCTAGAATTCTTTTACCTTCGGTTTTGTAATCCAACATATAGTTTGCCAGCACTAAGCTTGATGGCCATACAATGCCAAAAATAGGCCAGCTTGCAGAGGATATTCCGAGTTTTTCAGCAACACCTGTAGGGTCATAAAATTCTTGATTATTACGTAAGGTGCATAGATGAACATCTATGTCACCAAATTCAACGGTTTGGTAGCTTAAGCGAAGAGCTGTCATTGCGCCGTCTCAAAAATTGAGCGCTCAGCCAGCTATCGAGGACAAATAAATGACAAAACGAAGAGGTTTTAGTTAGGTTATAGCAGTTCGTTAGAAAGGCAATGTATTTAACTAACTGTTAGGTTTTGTTAGACTTAGATCTTTGTTAAAAGTATTATAGTATTGTATTTTTACCTGCTCGATGGAACTCAGTTGGATTAATGTTCTGTGCAGATATTAACTCATCTATAACTGATAATGTCGGCGCGAAAAGTTGGTTTTTACTCACTCCGGCACCAGATTAGCACCTCTATTTGTATTTCAATAAAACCCCGTTTCTACCAATTTATAACATCATTCTGGCCCGTCATCAGTGTTAACTCTTTTTATCAATATTTGTATCTGTTGTGACATTTCACTGTTATTTGTGATTGTTAATAATGTGACATGCGTATCACAAACTTAATGATAATGGTTTGCATTAACATGTTCGTTATGTATAATTCACATTGGTTTACACAACACAGTAGTTGTTTACATTGTCTAATCGGGATGAGATATGAAAAAAACGTTAATTGCTGCAACACTATTTAGTCTTTTGGCTAGCAATCAAGCTATGGCTTCTGACGAAACGACTGAACTACGTCAGATTATTGAGCAGCAGCAGAAAGTGCTTAAAGATCTTGAAAAGCGTCTTGAGCAAACTGAAAAGCGTGTAGAAACTACTGCAGATGTAGTAGAAGCGAGCGCATCAAGTAAGTCGGCTACCACTATTGGTGGTTATGGTGAATTACACTATAACAATATTAGCAATAACCAAACCGGTACCGACAAAAAAGAATTCGATTTTCACCGTTTTGTATTGTTTGTGGGTCATGAGTTTAACAGCACCACTCGTTTTTTCTCTGAACTAGAAGTTGAGCACTCAATTGCCGGTGAGAGTCAAAATGGCGAAGTTGAGCTAGAGCAAGCTTATATCGAGCACGATTTTAATGAGATGCTTACCGCTAAAGCAGGTTTATTCTTAATGCCAGTAGGTATTATCAACGAAACTCACGAACCAACGGTATTTTACGGTGTTGAGCGTAACCCGGTAGAAAAAGATATTATTCCTGCGACATGGTGGGAAGGTGGTTTAAACCTTAATATTAAAGCCGCTCCAGGTTTAGCTTTTGACACTGCAGTGACTTCTGGTTTGTATTTGGACGAAAGCTCAGGCTATAAAATCCGTAACGGTCGTCAAAAAGTATCTGAAGCGAAAGGCGAAGATTTAGCTTATACCGGCCGCGTAAAATATACTGCAGTACCGGGTTTAGAATTAGCTGCCACGGTTCAGTATCAGTCTGACTTAACTCAGGGGACTGCTGGTGTTGATAGCGCTTCTGCTACATTGTTAACAGCACACGCTATTTACAGCATTGAAAATTTCACTGTTAAGGCATTATTCGCCCAGTGGGATATTGATGGTAAAGAAGCTGAAGCATTAGGTCGCGATAAGCAAAATGGTTTCTATATTGAGCCTTCTTACCGCATTAATGAACAGTTTGGTGTGTTTGCTCGTTATAACGAGTGGGACAACAATGCGGGTGATAGTGCCGATACTAAGAAAAAACAAACCAACGTGGGTGTTAACTACTGGTTACACGAAAACGTAGTGTTTAAAGCTGATTACGAAAACATTGGTGGCGCTGCAGATTCAGACGGTTTCAACCTAGGTGTTGGTTACCAGTTCTAATTGCTGAGCATTCAGTAAAAGCACGCATCGATGAAACAGATTATCGGTAAAATTTTGGGTGCCAACAGTGTATATTGTCGGCACCCTTATTTTTGTTCTTGGCTAAGGATTGATATGCAGGCAATATTACGATCATATTTGATGTTATTTATGATGGGGTTAGCTGTTTATTTTTCGGCATTTAGCGCTGTAGCAACACAGTATCAGTCAAATGACGCCTTTATTAGCCAAGCATTTAATGGCAATGCTGGCGAGTCTAAAGTGTTGTGGTTAGATGATGATCTCAAACAAGCCGTAGAAGCTATTTTAGCCCATCGTTTTAATAAAATGCGTATGCGTTACTGGCTACACAATGATGAAACCGTTTGGATAATGGACGAAATAGGCAAGGAATCGCCGATTACGGTGGCTATTCATATTAAAGACCATCAAATTATGCGGACTAAAGTGCTAATTTATCGTGAAAGTCGCGGTGACGAGGTTCGTCATGATTTTTTTACAGACCAATTTAAGCTGGCCAAGTTAGATGACCAACATCAGCTTGATAAGCATATAGACGGGATTACTGGTGCAACATTATCAGTAAGAGCGTTAACTAAGTTATCGCGCATTGCATTGTTACTTCATGCGCATGTGGTGCAATAAACCACGTTTCAATTCTAGCGGATCATTTCAAGCAGGTTAGTGTGACAAAAACATCTCGACGTAACCGTTTTAGACTTAAGATTTTGCGAGCCCTTCGTCCTTGGCACCGTCGCTTAGGATTAGCGAGTGCGTTATTTATCTTATTGTTAGTGCTGACTGGCGTAGCGATAAATCACAGTGATGATTTTGGTTTAGACCAAGCACCGGTTACCCAGTCGTGGTTGCTTGATTATTATGGTATTGCTCCTCCTTCTCATGTTGCTCAGTTTGGTGTTGCACCTACTGCATTATATATTACCGATAATCTATTGTGGCAAAACCAACATATGATTTTAGAGTCCAATGCGACCTTAATTAGTGCCAGCTATGTCGGTAACATGCTGGTGGCCATAGATGCACAGCAACTGTATTTATTTAATGATCTTGGTCAGTTACAAGAAACTCAAAATGCCAGCACTGGACTTCCGTCTGGTTTGTTAGCGCTAGCGATTGTTGATGGCCGGGTGTGGTTAAATACTGAAAATGGTGTATTTCAAGCAGATGAGCAACTCATCGATTGGCAAGCTATTGCGCCGTTAACAGTACCTGTTTGGCTGAGTGAAAGTAAATTTGTGGATAAAGAGGTTGTTAATCTTGCGCGCAGCGCTAACTTACATTGGCAACGCGTAATGCTAGATCTGCATAGTGGTCGCTTATTTGGATCATTAACGGTTTGGCTGTGGGACTTATTCGCGCTAGCATTACTAATGGTATCTCTCAGCGGCTTTTGGATTTGGTTAAAACAAAAACCACCGAGATAATCTATTCAATTACCATTTTTAGCGTTCAAACTGATCGACTGTGTCGGTTAGCTTATCGGCTAAATTACTCAACTTATTACCTGCCTCGCTAATTTGATGATTCCCCTCAGATACAGATTCACCTAATAGCGTAAAGTCTTGTACTTTAAGCTTAACTGTATGAGCCTGCTGCTGTGATGCTTGTGCTAGCATGGCTGATTCTTGGCTTACTGTGGCAAGAGACAAAATAAGTTGGCGGCTCTGTTCAAGTGTTACTACTAACTGATTTGCTAATGATACTGAGTGTTGTGCTTTTTGTTGGTTGGATGCCATATTGTCGACCGCAGATTGAATTGAATCAACGATATTAGCGAGCATTTTATTTATTTCTACAGTTGAATTATGTGTGCGTAAGGCTAACGTTCTAACCTCATCTGCAACTACCGCAAAACCTCTTCCTGTTTCACCGGCTCTAGCCGCTTCAATAGCTGCGTTCAATGACAATAAATTAGTTTGTGAGGCGATATCGGCAATGGTTTTTACCACGGTAGCCACTTGTTTACCTGAATTTTGCAGTGTGAGTAGCATGCTGGCAGTCGTTTCAATGTCTTGAGCTAATACGCTAATGCTGTCAGCTGTTTGTTTAACTTCTTTTTGCCCTTCAACCATGCTCTGCGCACCCTGTTGAGCAGAATCTGATGCACTTTGTGAATGTTCGACACTTTGCTCCATTTGCTGCTCAAGTTGCGACATCACATCTACTAAACTCACAATAGTGTGTTGAAGCTCATCCACAGAGGCTGATGATTTACCTGTTGTGTTACTTAACTGGGCAACGGTTTGGCTAATACTGGCGATGGCGTCATGTACTTCATTCATTCCTAAACGGAATACGTTAATTAAGCCATTAACACTGGTGGCCACATTACTAATTTCAACAATGCATTCATCAGACAGTTTGGCTTTTAAATTACGATTTTGCGCAATGCGGGTGAGGTCGTTTGACAGTTGCTGTATAGGAGTGGCTATTTGTTTTTGTGCTGCTAAGTAGGCCCCAACAGCAACAACCAACATGAGTCCAACTAATACAAAAATGAGCATAGTATTGTAGCCAAGTTCGCTTTGAATGTTCATTGCATTTTGGTTGGCTTGAGTCGAAATTTCTTCGGCGAGAATGTCTAGACGATCTTTTAGATCGTTAGCACTATCATTTAATGTACCTAAATGATTGCGGGCATTGTCCCAATCTACCGATGATTTACTCATGGTGTTTTCAAGTGCCGATAACGCCGCGTTAAGCGCGTCAATTTGCGGCATTAATTGGGTAGATGTTACGGTATTTAATTGTTGATACTGCTCGTTAAGACTTTTTTCTAGTTGAACTTTATTCTGGTTAAACTCTGTAACGTCGATGGTTGTACCGTATAAAGAATAACCCATTAATACCAGTTCTTTGGCAAGACTTTGTACCCGTGTAATGCTGTTAAGCGCAGGTAATGTGCCATCGACAAACCCGCCAACTTCTTGTTTTACGGTTTGGTTGCTGTTATTGAGTAAAACCGCCGCCACTAGAGTCATGAATAAAATAGCTGCATAGCCTAGTAGAATACGAGCTTTGATAGTATTAAAAGCGTTAAACATGGGTTAATACCTTAATCGGGTCATTTTTTGATCTCAGTGTAACTAAGACCGGAGACAAGAGAAGTTATATTCATTTTTTTCTAATGCTAATCATATCGGCACAGTACTAATATTCTTGATTAGTAAGGCCTAAATTATCATTAATTTAGATTTTTAGGGTAAAAAAAAAGAGCGAACATTTTGTCAATGTTCGCTCCGGTATCGATGTTACCTACTAAGCCGTTTCTATCTCGTCGCCTTTGGCAAATTGAATCGTGTTGCCAAACACAAAGCGGTTTGAGACTAACGCAAAGGTGATGCAGGCGGCTAATGTGACTGGCATTAAGTGAATGTAGTGCCAGCTTGAATAGAATGGGGAAAATTCAAATGTTAGTGAGGCATATAGCATTACTCCAAATATAACCGCACCGATCCCCGCTCTGGCATCTATATTTTTAAACACTAAGCCTACAATAAATATCGACAGAATAGGCATGCTGAGTAAACCATTTAACTGTTGTAATAAGTTGATGATACTTTCGGCTTGTTGATAAATAGGCACTAATGCAAGAGTTAAAATACTGAGTAATAATGTAACCCAACCGCTTAAGCGCACCACGTTAGGGTCTTTTTTAATATAGGCTTCGTGAATGTCACACACATACAGCGCCGTCGCTGAGTTTAGTAAACTGTTGTATGTCGATAATACTGCCGCAGCCATTGCGGCGGCAAATACACCCGTTAACCACGTTGGCATGAGGTCACCTACAATTCGCCCGTATGCAGCATCACCAATATCACCATACAGTTTGTATGAAACAATCCCAGGAATAACCACGATAGCCGGTACGATTAGAATACGAATACCTGCTGCAGCAAATACGCCTTTTTGAGCTTCTTTTAGTGTGGGTGCGGCCATGGCACGTTGAGTAATGGTTTGGTTGGTACCCCAATAGAACATTTGGATGAAAATCATTCCGGTTAGTAGGGTGTGCCAAGGTAAAGGCGAATCATCACCACCAATGAAGGTGAGTCGTTCTACCGGAATATCAGATAAGTCATAATTAATCGCATTTAGGGCTAGATACACCACAAAAATGGCCATGCCCAGTAATAATACTCCAGAGTAGGTGTCTGATACGGCTACCGCGCGTAACCCTCCGAAGAAAGCATAAACTGCGCCTAGTGTCGCAAATGCAACAGCAATATACATAAGTGGAATGTCGACATTAAACATGGTCTGCATAAACAGAGAGCCTGAATAAATCACTGCTGGCATGTAGATAAAAGCATTACCTAAAAAGAATATAGACCCAATAACGGCTCGTATATGCTTGTTATTGTATCTTTTTTCCAACAACTCAGTTGTGGTGGTACAGTTATACTTGTAATAAACGGGTAAGAATAATTTAGCCAGAATAATCAGGCCAATCACAGCAGAGAACTCCCACCATGCTAGCAGTGCCATTTGGTTACCGTTCATGCCCACCAGCTGATCAGTACTTAAATTTGTTAGGGTGATAGACCCTGCCACAAACACCCAACTTAAGCCGCCCCCAGCGAGAAAATATTCTTTATTTTGTGTGCTTTGTTGACGGTTGCTGCCACGACATTTTATGTACGTTAATAACCCAATCATTGCCGTTACAATGGTAAATACGGATATTTGAATAATATTTTCAGACATTATTGTTCCCTTTCCCAAGTTTTTATTGGGTATTGTTATGCCGCAGCTGAATTTTTACTGACTTCTAATTTGATGCTTTTTATTGGGTTCAAGCCTGGGGTTTTATTGTGCTTTTTGATCAGCGCATTGAGTTGAAATA
Source organism: Shewanella sp. AC34-MNA-CIBAN-0136 (assembly GCF_040309945.1). Lineage (NCBI taxonomy): Bacteria > Pseudomonadati > Pseudomonadota > Gammaproteobacteria > Alteromonadales > Shewanellaceae > Shewanella > Shewanella sp. AC34-MNA-CIBAN-0136. Next base: position 78,427 of record NZ_JBEOPJ010000019.1, read on the forward strand.
ATGACATTAGCATGGCTTGTAATGGCGCAAGATAACCTTTCTGGTGTAGCTCAAAGAGTGCTTCTTGGCTGAGGGCTTGTAGTTTGTCTTCATCAATAGTGAATAAACCCGACAAACTAGGTGTTGAGCCATCTTGATGCTGGATTAAAATACTAATTGGGCGTAGCAGGCCAAGTTGGCTAATATGCTGATTAAATGCTTGGGTCTGGAGATCATTGTTAATGTCAGATTCAAGCAAAGCTTTTACTCTAGATAAATGCAGCGATGCTTTGCCGTTGGTTTCAAAAATGGCTTGTCCTGTTGTGGCAGAAAACACCCCATGTTGTTCGTCAATACCAATGGTGTAACGTTGTGGGTCGTCAGGTGACATCATCAAAAAAAATGGAAAAGTTTGCATGTTAGTTGGCGTGTGTAGCGCGGTCCACTTACCTTGTTCGACAAATAGGTTGCTACCTTGCTCGAAGCTAGTAAATGCCGTTAATACCCATTGACCATTGTTACCATCACGGACATAAACAATTGGCATACTGCAAGCCGTTTGGCTGACTTCAGATACCCGCAGGTTCATGATGTTTTGTTGATGAGCAAATTGGATGGCGCTGTCGTTTGCTAATCGTAAGTTTTGGTGCTGTTGAGGCGTTAATTCTGTTAGTTTTTTCATATTTTTATTCTATTGTTGAGAATGAGTTAACCATTGTTCAATGAAGTCTCGATGAGGCGGCAATGTATTGAGCATCTGCTGCGTAAGCTGAACATTACGGTTAAGTATCTGAGTGGCTTGGGCCTGTTGTTGGTATAAGTGCGCATGTTGAGAATAGTCAGGGCTGAAACCCATACCATAAAGTACATATTGATAACTAGCGGCTGGAAATAACTCATTTGGGCCATTGAAGTCTTTGCTGGTGGGGCCTCGATAAGCCCAAATGCTTAAGTCTTCTTGTAAGCTCTGTGGAATAGAGTCGGGATGACAATGTGCTTGCCAATAGGGTTCGGGTCTTTTCGTCAGCATGTAATGTAGTTTTAAAAAATCAACAATACGTCCCCAGCGATATTCCATTTGTTGGTTAAACCGTTTGGCCGTTAATGCCATGATGGTATCGTTAACCGGTAGGTTGTCGGCAATGTAGCGTGCAGATATTTCGACTAGCATAATCGCAGTGGCTTCTAGTGGCTCAACAAATCCTGCTGCCATGCCAACAGCAACACAATTTTTTTGCCAATAGCGTTCACGATGACCACTTTGATAGCTGATTTTTTTTACGCTTAAACCTTCGGCTTGGGGGCCAATATAACGGCGTAAATTGGCTTCAGCCTGTTCGTCGGTCATATAACGGCTTGAATACACATGACCGACACCGCGGCGATGTGTTAAGCCAATATCCCAAATCCAACCTGAGTCCTGCGCTGTGGCGATGGTGTGCGATGCAATCGGGCTATGCTGATCTGTATAGGGCACTTGCATTGCAATGGCGCGGTCGTTAAATAGCACATGATCCAGTTTAACAAACGGCACATTAAGTGTTTTACCCAGTAATAAAGATGCAAAACCGCTGCAATCGATAAATAAATCACCGTCAATTGAACCTTGGTCAGCAAGTGAAATATGGCTGATGTTACCTTGGCTATCGACATGGGCTTGTTCTACTGTTCCGATGACATGCTCTACTGCTAGCTTGGCTTTACAATGCTGTTTTAATAAGTCGGCAAAGGCGCCAGCATCAAGATGGTAAGCATAATTGCAGCTGCCTTGATATTCGCCTTCTGCCATGCTGCGAGGAGCAAGGCCTGACTCACAAATAGCATGTTGGAAGTTGGTGTGTTTGGCATAGTCTTTGATGTTGTCGATATAAGGTGCTAAGTCGATACGACCATAACCTAATGGAACCGTAAATGGATGGTAGTAAAAGTCGCCATTTCCATGGACCCAGTTAACAAACTTGCCGCCTTGTTTAAACGTTGCGTGACAAGCCTTAAAGACTTCGCTTTCGCTTAAACCTATTTGTTGTAAGGTATTTTTCATGGTTGGCCAAGTGCCTTCACCAACACCGACCGTGGGAATGTCTGATGATTCCACTAAAATAATTGTTAAGTCATTACCTGTCTGGCTTTTATGATGCGATGCAATGATAGCTGCGGTTAACCAACCCGCTGTACCTCCACCCACAATGATTATTTTTTTAACTGCTTTTGCCATTGGGTTAACATCCTATTTGCAATGAAATGTGCTTAATTACCGGCGTAGTTAAACACTATCACAAGGTGTGTTTTATATATCATAAACAAAAAAGACAGGTGCTAAGCACCTGTCTTTTATTACTTATAATTTAAAACTTGCCTCTAACGCCTAGAGAATAGCGCGATCCGTTATCTTCAACCGAATAAATTTGGTTGGCGAAACGACCTGTTTGAACGAGCTCTTCTTCAGTGATGTTAATGCCTTCAACAAACACCGATACATGTTCAGTGATGTCATAGCTGGCGCTAATATCCCACTGGCCAAACGTTTCGGTATTGATTGGTTCACCATTAAAACCATTGTCTAGCTGACGTAAGAAGCCTTCGCGGTTGTTAAATGCAACACGGGCTTGGAAGTTATCTTGCTCATAGAACACGATTAGGTTTTGTGAATTACCTAAACCTTCAAGTGCGAAACTTTGAGTGCTGTTAGCATCTACTGTCACATTGCTATCAACCACAGTCGCGTTGGCGGTAACACCAAAGCCGTTGTCGAAGATATGAGTTAAGGCAACTTCATAACCAGTAATACGTGCTGATTCACCGTTACGAGGGCGGGTTACAGTGTACTGTTCTGACTGACCATTTAACTCTTCTGTTGTGCCAACAACTGGGTCAGAACATAAGTCTGAGTTAGCCGTGCTACAGTTAAAGTCTGGGCCAGTTCGGTCAGTCATTTGGTAAGTTTCATCACCCGTTAACGTCACGATAAAGTCGTCAACTTCTTTACTGAAAAATGCAAAGCTGAAGATGCTGGCGTCATCGTAATACCACTCGTAAGAGATATCCCAGTTTTCAGAACGGAACGGTTCAAGTGATGGATTACCACCGCTAGCTGTTAAGTTCTGACGACGTGGCTCGTTAAAGTTAGTCGCTGGAGATAGCTGTGACATGGTTGGACGGGTTAACGAGTCATACATGGCAAAACGTAGCACCATGTCGTCTTGTAGGTCTAACTTCACGTTTACGCTTGGCAACAAGTTTGAGTAAGTTGTGCCTTGAGTAATATTTGTCGCTGGACCGTATATGTTTTGGAACAATGTCGCATCACTGGTCGGTACTACGTCAGAAATATAACTCTGTACGGCACTGACTTCTACATCAGTCGTTGAGTAACGAGCCCCTAAATCAACCGTTAATGGCATATCACCTACGTCATACACAAACGTGAAGTTCATGTATAAGCTGCTGACATCTTCATTAATGGTATAGCGATTGTTTTGCAGTGTTGGGGTGATTGGATAACCTTCAGCGGCTAAATAATCGACCATAGCATCACCATCATAGGTGTAGAAGGTGTCGATTAAACCAGAGAAATAGTTATTCGCAGTATAGGGTCTGAAGTTAATGGCTTCATTGGGTGCAGGAGTACCATAACCACAGAATTGACACTGACTACCAAAAATCTGGTAACTGGATTTTTCACGCTCTTGACGGTATAGACCAAATTTCGCTTTCGTGAACACCAATGAATCAGGTGAATATTCGAAATCAGCTTTAAACTCAGTAATTTCATCTTCGTCAGTAAATTGATTACCTTTTTCGTTATAATGTAAACGAGAAAGGCCGGCATCAGGTAAGTTGCCATTTTCAAAACCACCATGGATAACGGTAGGGGTTCCACCCGTGCCATCAAATTCATAGCTGTTGGTCATACCGACAACGTTGAAACGGTCGCGGCCAGCACGATCGTTTTCAGCATTTGAGTTTGAAACATCAAAGTTAGCTTTTAATTGGTCTGTAATATCCCATTTAACATTTAAGCCGACACCGCTGTTTGTCACGTCGCGAGAGTTGCGAGTGTGCGACACAAAGTCAGTTGCTGGGTCGCCACTGCCTTGATGTAAACCCACATCTTGGCTAAAGGTTAATAAGGTGCCTGTTGCAGGGTCGATAGAGGCATTGCCAACGCGGTCTGGCTCAAACCATGATGCTAAATCGGTAACTTCAGAATCCACTTCAAATTTTGAAATAAAACCATCCAAGGTAATGCTGACGTCGTCAGACGGAGCATACTGGAATACTAAGCTACCGTTAGTACGAGTTCGGTCCTGTTGATCAACGATTTGGTCCCAGTTACGTGGAATATAAGCATTGGTAAACAACACGCCATCACGTGAATTGGAAATAGTTTGACCACCACGCCAACCGGCGGTGTTGATTTGGTTAATTTGAACTTGGCGCTCTTGATGGCTTACGGCAAGTAATACACCCATAGTTTCATCATTGAAGGTGTTACTGATCAAACCTGAGATAGAAGGTGAAATTTCTTCTGAAAGACTTTCATACATTCCTTTCACAGAACCGACAAGTTGGAAGCCTGAATAATCAAACGGACGCGCGGTAGTGACGTCGACCGTACCGCCTATACCACCTTCTTGCATGCTGGCACTGCTGGTTTTATAGACGTTAGCACCCGTAATTTGGTCAGCGGCTAAGATGTCGAAATTAAACTCACGACCAGCGCTATCTGTCGCTAATTGACGACCGTTAACCAATACTGTATTGAATTGTGGGCCAAAGCCACGAACCGTTACTGCCTGACCTTCACCACCACTTCGGTCAATCGATACACCAGTAATACGTTGTAATGATTCGGCTACGTTTAAATCTGGAAACTTACCTAAATCTTCGGCTGAAATACCATCCGACACAACCGAAGCAGATTTCTTATCGGCCATTGAATTTTTTAAACTGCTGCGTATCCCCTTTACAGCAATAACTTCTATTGTTTGTTCATTAGCTTGAGTTTCTGCTTCTGCTGCAGAGACGCCGTTAACACTTCCTAATGCCCCAGCAATGGCAAGTGCTATCGTTGTCCTCTTACCAAAAGTTGTGATTCCTTTTGTCGACATTTTTCTTCCCCCAGTTGATGTTGTTGCTTTTTTATAAAATCTTTATTTTTAATTAAAGCTTATTTATCTTATAAATATATTAATTGAGCTTAAATATCAACCTTTTCTTAACCAGTATGGTGTAATTTAATGATGAATTTTTAGACTAATCACTGACATCATGGTGATATACATTGCAATAAATAGTACCAAAACCTAAGGTTGTAAATGAATTTAGTCTTTGTAATTTAAAGATATTGCTGTCATCGCTCAATGTTTATTCAGACAGTAATCAGACTGTATTTTTTGTGTTTATTACACTTTGGTATAGTTCATTTCTTGTAAAAAAAAACAGTCTGATAACAATCAAAACAATTTCAAAATGGTTATTTATTGCGGTGCAGATTTCATATCCCATGACATGCCTGTGGCATAGCGGTGGGCAAAACCTTTCCAGGCTGTCGTTGGATTGCCTTGTTGATCTTGCTCATTAGACTGAGCGCTTAATTGTAGGTATGAACACTTATCTTGTTGATTTTTAACATGGCAATCCATCATAGCTAATGCAAAGTGTTTATTGATGGTATTAAGCTGTGTCGTATTCCAGGCGGGTTCAAAATAGTGGCCTAAATCTATTTCATTTTGGTAAGCCACTTTAGGTGCTGGATGTGGGGCAATATTATGGCGAGCATTATGATAGGTGAGCATATAGGTATGTTCACCGCCAGTTTGCTGGTATAGCGATTGAATGCTTTTATAACCAGAAATATCATCAAGATCGCCAGCAACATACAGTGTTGGGACGGTTATTTTTGCTAATGCTACTGGGTCAAATAGTTGATGATTGCCTCCCCAGGGGGCCATAGCAATCATGGCTTTCCATTTAGGATCTACCGTTACAGGGGCTGTTTGGCCACCAGCACAGGTGTTGAGTAAAGTAATGGCACCATTGATAACATTTTGGTCTTTGCTGCCGGTAAAGGTAGCGGCAGTTTGTGGGTTAAATTGATAACAGCCGCCCACAGTGTTGACCGCACCATAGCCGCCCATTGAATAGCCAATCAAGCCTGATCGTTTCGTGTCGATAATGCGACTGACAAAATTGTCGCTGCCGGTAAAATAATCAAGGGCAAATTGTTGATCACGCGAACGATTTAATAATGTGCTAAAAAAACCGCTAAACGGAGCATTAACCATATCGACATCAGCATTAGTAGAGTCGGTGTGATCCAGTGCCGCAACAATATATCCGTGTGACGCTAGATGCTCAGCTAAGTAAAACATAATGGTGCGATAGCCAGTATAACCATGGGATAACACGATGAGTGGAAATGGCTGATCCGTTAATGAGGCCACTTCTGCGTCACGAGTGGCATTGCCTTGCAGTGAAAATGGTAATCCTAAACGGGTTTCATCATTATAAACGGCATTTAATACTGCCGGTTGGTTTTGCTTGGTCGCGGCAGTTTTGTTACTTGGGTACCACACCTCAATGTTGAGTTTTCGGTCTTCAGCTATTTGGGTTTTGGGATTAAATTGATTTTTATGAATCAAGTTAACAGTTTTAACACCGACTTGATAAAGCCCTGTTTGCGCTAGCTCTGGCAACGCTTCCTTTGGCAGTGTGTTGGGGTAAAGCTGTTCGGCGACTAGAATGGTATTTTTTGTGTCACTGTCTGTTGCGTTTGCGGCAATGGCGCTTGAGTGGGTGCCTAAACATAACAACGCGATAGAAATAAGTGATTTGGTCATCATTAATGCTGTCCTTTTCAGTAATGCATGCTCTTCAGCATGGGCTGTAGTACTTGGTCATTTTTATTATGTAATGTGGGCGGGTCCTCAACCCACATCATTTTTTGTTATCGGCTCATTTACAGAGTTACTGCTGAAACGTTTCTACGGTTAATCCTTTGCCTGCGGTGCAAACATAAATGTCCGCTTGCAAATTAAACTGCGCAAAATAGTGTTGCTCAACCGCTTGCTGAATAGCGGCTACGTCTTCATTACGGCATAAACACACTATCGCGCCGCCAAATCCACCACCGGTCATGCGTACGGCGCCTCTGTCTGCTAAAGCTTGTTGGCAAATTTGCACTAAACCATCGGTGGCAGGTACGGTCACTTCAAAGTCATGCTTTAACGATTGATGTGATGCGGTCATTAAAATGCGCAGTTGTTCGATGTTATTACTGGCTAAGGCTTGGGTTGCGGCAATGACGCGGGCATTTTCGGTGATCACATGGTGAGCTCGGGAGAATTCATTCGCGCTCATTTGTGGCTTAGTTTGCATTAACAACGCTAAGTCAGCATCGCGCAGGGTGGTTAAGCCCATTTTACTGGCGGCTTGCTCGCAGTCGATACGGCGTTGGTTGTATTCGCTGTCGACTAACTTTCTAGGGTAGTTAGAGTTAACAATAACAATCGATAAGTCTGTTGGAATGGTCACCGATTTTGTGTGTAAATTTTGGCAATCGATTAATAACGCTTGGTCTTGTTGACCTTTAGCTGAAATTAACTGGTCCATTATGCCGCACTGGCAATCCATAAAATCATTCTCGGCTTGTTGACCGAATAAGGCGATTTGCTCTTCGGTTAAATTTAGGCCGCAAACATGATTAAACATCCCTGCAATCGCCACTTCTAGTGCCGCCGAAGATGACAAACCACTGCCTTGCGGCACATTACTTTCAATCAATAAATCAACACCTTGTAGCTGGTGGCCAGCACGGTTAAGCACAAATGCAACCGCACGGATGTAGTTGCCCCATTGTGACTGACCAGCACTAATTGGTTGATTAACGTCAAAGCTTTCTTGTTCATTCGGATACATGGTTGATAGTACATTAACCGTGTTGTCATTTCGTATATGGTAAAAAACTTGAGTGCGGAAAGTGAGTGCGCAAGGTAATACGAAACCTTGATTGTAGTCGGTGAATTCACCAATTAAATTAACCCTACCAGGAGCACTAACTACCCCTTGTGGTAATGATGAAAACTGCTGCTGATAGAATGCCTGTAGCGCGTCGTTATTCATTATTGTTTCCTTGAGAGTAATGGATGTCGCTGGCATTTTGTAAAATTTTTGCAGCTGTTTCTGGGCTTAAATCGCGTTGACTTTCGGCGAGCATCTCGTAGCCGACCATGTGTTTTTTTACGGTGGCTGAGCGTAATAGTGGTGGATAAAAATGGCCATGTAAGCGCCAGTGGCTATTGTCGTCAAGTTTGCTTGGTGCACTGTGCCAACCCATTGAGTACGGGAAGCTACAATTAAACACATTGTCGTATCGGGTGGTGAGTATCTTAATCGCTTGGGCTAAAGCAGTTGATTGCACATCGGTTAGCTCACCAAAATGGCGTACATCATCTTTGCATACGAGTAAGGTTTCAAAAGGCCATGCAGCCCAAAATGGTACAACCACAAGCCAGTGGTCATTTTGATAAACAACTCGCTCACCGTCGGCAATTTCATGTTTAACATAATCGCCGAGCAAATTGCCGCCATGATGTTGTTGGTAGTTACGCTGGTTGTCTTCTTCTAATTGTATTTCGGTCGATAAATGATTGTGGGCCCATACTTGTCCGTGGGGATGAGGTTGTGAACACCCCATGACTTCACCTTTGTTTTCAAAAATGTGTACACATGCATACTGAGCAGATAATTCGATGTAGTTCAGTTTCCAGGTATTAACTACATCATTGATCTCAGCCACGGATAATTCTGGTAAGGTTTTATTGTGCTTAGGTGAGAAACAAATCACTCGGCATTCACCCGTAGCCTGCTCTATTTCAAATAATGGATTGTCATGATTGAGCGCGGCGGAATGTTCGGTCACTTGTGACGTTAGTGCGCCAAAGTCGTTAGTAAACACAAAGGTTTTATCATAAGCAGGATTGATACTGTCGTTTGCACGATGATTGCCGGGGCATAAAGGGCATGTGTTATCGTACTCTGGTAAATTCGAAGGGGCATTTTTTTCTGTCGCACCTAACCAAGGACGATTATTTCGATGTGGCGACACTAGCACCCAATTACCTGTTAACGGATTTTTTCGTCTGTGGGTAAATTCAAACTGACTCATGGCAATCCCTTTCATCTATATGTGTCTGGAGCAATAACCAGAAAATGCATATTATTATCTCAATTGTACTGTTGATAAATGCTGCAAATTTAATTTATATGATAAATACTACTATTAAGTATTTTATTTAACAAGATGTAATCAATTTCGACAAGATCTTTCTAATTCAGCTTGTCAATTGACCGTCTGTCACTCTATGATGTTGCTAATATATATTATTTATCATATTTATTTTAGTGGTGGGATACGTAAATGGAAGCCGATAGAGAAATTGTTGATGTTGTCGTGATTGGTGGCGGCATAAACGGTGTTGGAATAGCGGCCGATGCAGTGGGGCGTGGTTTACGTGTCTTGCTGTGTGAACAGAATGACTTAGCGTCTGCAACCTCATCAAATAGCAGTAAACTGATCCATGGTGGACTTCGGTATTTAGAACATTATGAGTTCCGTTTGGTTAAAGAAGCATTAGCAGAGCGTGAAGTGTTGCTTAAAAAAGCCCCTCATTTGATCACTCCGTTGACATTTAGGCTTCCCCATCAGTCTCATTTACGTCCAGCGTGGATGATCCGTCTTGGGTTATTTTTATATGACAATTTAGCATCACGCGTCACTCTGAATGCGTCTAAAAAAATTAACTTCACACAAGATAGCCCATTAAAACCTGAAATTACTCAAGGGTTTGAATATTCTGATGCTTGGGTCGATGACTCTCGTTTAGTGGTATTAAATGCCCTTGCAGCGAAAGAGTTAGGGGCACAGATTTGTACTCAAACCCGCTGTATTACTGCCGAACGCGACAATGGTATCTGGAAACTCACCTTACAACATCAAGGGGACAAGTCATTACGTCAGGTGCATGCAAAAAGTATTGTTAACGCTTCTGGACCTTGGGTGTCGAGCTTATTTTCAAATGTATTAAAGCAGCCTTCACCACAAAAAATTCGTTTAGTAAAAGGTAGCCATATTGTGGTGCCTAAAATCCATCAACAGCCACACGCTTATATTTTGCAAAATGTCGATCAGCGGATTGTGTTTGTGATCCCATTTGAAGATGACTTTTCTCTGATTGGTACCACTGATGTTGATTTTACCGGCGACCCTAAAGATGTGCGTATCGACCAGCAAGAAATTGATTATCTGATTAGCATTACCAATCACTATTTTAAAAGCACTATTAGCGAACAAGATATTGTGCATACGTTCTCTGGGGTGAGACCATTAATGGATGACGAGTCAGATTCGGCGCAGTCGGTGACCCGTGATTACACCTTTATTGTCGACGCCCCTAAAGATAAGGCGCCGCTATTGTCAGTGTTTGGCGGCAAAATTACGACATATCGAAAACTGGCCGAAGCGGCAGTCAATCGATTAAAACCTTTCCATCCTCAAATGGGTAAACCTTGGACAGCAACTCAAACGCTACCTGGTGGTGATTTTACTGATTTAGGTGATCTTAACCGGATTTATCAGCAACAATATCCTTGGATAAATACACGATCTATTAATCGTTTATTACGAACTTACGGAACCCGTACCCAATCCATTTTAAATGATGCTGCGAGCCGCGAGGCATTGGGGATTGATTTTGGTCATGGTTTATATCAAGCGGAAGTCGATTATGTTATTGCCAATGAATGGGCCAGTTGCAGTGCAGATATTTTATGGCGACGGACTAAGCTAGGTTTGCATTTTACTGAGGAACAACAGCAAGTACTGAGTGATTATGTCGCCAGTAAACAGGAAGTTGCACCGGCGGTTGTTTCTGATGTGAGTTAACCTTAACGTGTTAACACTAGCACCCAAAATGATAAAAAGTTTTTGGGTGTGTTTTATCTGCCATTGCTGTGATTCATGCTTGGTTGATATTGATACTACAAGGTGTGTCGACGATCCCAGTAACGTGATGCAACTGATAAATAAACACGTTACCCGATAATGGATAATCAACGAGTTGCTGTTGAGTCAGTTCAATACGTGATGTTGTCACAATTAACCAATCTAAATTTGGGCCACCAATGGCGACACTAGAGGGTTGTACAGCAGGTAAGATTAACTTTTCGACGATATGACCATCTGGATGATAACGTACCACGCTATGATCGCCCCATTGGGCATTCCACATAAAGCCATGCGCATCAATAGTTGAACCATCAGGAAATACATGATCTTCGGTGGTCGCAAACAAGGTTTTATCCGTTAATGTTTTGTGTGTTGGGTTATAGCGATATTGATGGATGCAATGTTTTTCAGAGTCTGCGTGATACATAATGTTACCGTCAGGGCTCCAACACAAACCATTAGAGATCAAAATATCTTCAATGGTTTTATGGCATTCACCGTGGTTATCTATCCGGTACAAGTTGCCTTGTTGATGTTGATCATGACGGGTTTCAACCATGGTTCCCGCCCAAAAATGTCCACTGCGATCGGTGCGGCCATCATTAAAACGGTTACCTTTCTGTGCAACTTCAGGTTGGCTAAGCCATGTTAATGCATGTGTATCGAGATGATACAGTGCAAAACCTTGCTCAAAGGCGACAATTAACTGAAATGTTTGCTGTTCTGCTAAAAACGCAAAGCTGCCAATACGATAGGGTAAACTGTATTGATCGTGCAGCTGAGTCTCGACACTGTATTTGTGAATTTTTCCTTGTATGATATCGATCCAATAAATGGCTTGTTGTTGTGGGTGCCATAAAGCATTTTCACCCAAATCATTTTGTGATGGGATAACCTGTATAAGATCGCCGATGCTCTGGGTTAGTGTATTATTCATCTGTCGAATGATGTGCGTGTTGGTACACAACATTAAATCCTGCCAATGTCGCGTCTGTAACATCCCATAATGTTGTGTTGATATTACAGTGATGTAACACTTCAACAAAACATTGGCTTAAGTGAGGTGGACCAATAATCGCCACTGATTCTAATTCTGTTAATTGCCACTCTTGCGCGCTCATCGCTGCGCGAACATCACTTCCTATCAATAGTCCTGATAAATACGCATGTGCTTGTTTGGTTGAGAAATCCTCAAAAAGCTGTTTACTGCGGACGCTATATAATCCGTGATAAAAATTATCGTTAGTAGATGACAAGATAAAATCAGCACCGTCAATAAATGCGCCAAAATCAAATTCTAAATCTGATACTTTTTCTTGGATCAATACGCTGTTAGATGACAATAGGTCATACAGTTCACCGGTTAGCGCAGTTTTGAATAAAATGACTTTACCTTCTTCAATTAGCACCCATTTAGTATGGGTTCCAGGCAAGCATACAAGATGTCGACCAACTAGATGCTGTGGAGCCATCGCAAGCCAGCCCAGTAAATGAAATTCTTCTCCACGCATCGAGTCATGGAGTTGGTTATAAAGCTGGCAACTTAATCCTGGGAATATGGTGACTTGATGACCTTGACTGTCAAAGCGCGCCCCGGCAGAGATCACCTCTTGGGGCGAAATAGGACAAGCAAGATATTGGGTTTCTTTCCAGCCAATGCTTGAACCTATTTGACCTATCATCAATATAGGTAGTTTTCCAAAACGATTAGCCCAAGGCGCAATACTGTCCATTAGTGTGGTTTCAAAATCAGTTTGAATTTTCTTCACGCCGACATTATTGGCTTGTTCAAGCACGATTAATGGTTTACCGACTTCGGCTAAACATAGATAAGCACGTAAATGGCTTGTGCCCCAATCGACAGCAATAAAATGTTGATTTTTAGCAAGCAAGCTAAGCTCTCCCACCGTCAATATTGATACACTGACCGGTGATCAATTCACTATTGTTTGAGGCTAAAAACAGGGCGAGTTTGGCAACATCTTGAGGGGTGATTCGGCGTTTTAATGCCATCGCATCAGTCCATTTTTGCTCTTCTTGTTCTGTTAGCCAGCTGGCCAGCTGCTTTTCGGTGGCGACCCAACCGGGCAAAATGGCATTGACACGAATACCAGATTCTCCAAACTCACGCGACAATGAGCGTGTCATACCAATTAAGCCTGCTTTTGCTGTCACGTAGCCGGTCATTTGTTGTGAGCCTAATAACGCGGTGATTGAACTGAAATTAATAATGCTACCGGAATGCTGCAGCTTCATTAAAATATAAGCCGCTTGAGATGCAAAAAAAGCAGGGTCTAAATTAATTTGCATGCACTTATGCCAATCATGGGCTGAAATCGTTTCGACATCTTGGCGCGCATCATTAGCGACATTATTTATCAGTACGTCAAAGCGGCCAAAGTGTTGACCAACATCTCTAATGGCTTGTTGTAATGATTCGGAATCGGTGGCATCGACAGCGCGAAACCAAATTGATGAAGCATCAATTTTGGCCATTTTGCTAAGTAGATTGGCTGCTGTTTTATGATCGATATCAATAAAAGCCACTTTAGCTTGTTGATGTATGAAGGCTTCGACCATAGATGCGCCAATACCACTGGCGCCGCCGGTAATAAAGATGACTTTGTCTTTCAAGTCTTGATATTGGGTTAACAAACTCACTTATAACGCTCCAAACCTACTTTTTATGATTATGGTTAACTAGCGGTATTTATTGGATTTAATGATTAATCCGAAAAATAATGATGATTATTATGTCTATTTCTAACATTAACACCACTGAAAACAAAGTTATATCGTAATTGCGTTTAAATATGATATAACAGATTTATGTACTGAATATTGGACAGTAAAAGCATGAATAATTCTCCACGTCAAAATTTAACACATCAATTAACTCACGATTTGGGCATTGCCATTGTAAAAGGGGTTTACCCTGTTGGCGAAGGTTTACCCTCTGAAGCTGATTTGTGTATTGAATACGATGTTAGCCGTAGCTCAACGCGTGAAGCGGTAAAAATGCTGTCTGCAAAAGGCCTTATTTCATCTCGGCCTAAACAAGGTATTCGGGTGTTGCCTGAAAGCAATTGGAACATGTTTGATACCGACGTATTAAAATGGATTTTAAGCAGTAAACCGTCATTGTCTTTACTGAAAGAGTTTACTCAAGTGAGGGTTGCGCTAGAACCGCAAGCGGCGGCACTTGCAGCAATGAACGCATCTGATGAGCAATTAGCGTCTATCGAGAAGGCACTCGAACGTATGGTTGAAGCTGAACAAGGTTTAGATGACCCGTTAGAAGCTGATATTGCATTTCATACCAGCATCCTAATCGCCAGTGGTAACCGTTTTTTTGTGCAATTAACCGAGTTTATTGGTACCGCACTCAGGGTGAGCATTCGTTACACCAACAAGATAAAAGGCGTGCCGGGTGCGGATGTGAAAAAGCATGCCGAAATTTTTAATGCGATTAAAGCGCGCAATCCTGAATTATCTAAAGCAGCTGTTTCAATGATTTTAGATGAAGCACTTGAGCTGATTGAGTTGAAGTTGTAGTCGGTCGAAACAATCATAAAAAGAGCACCTAAAGGGTGCTCTTTTGCTTAATGGGGATAAATAATGTGCGCTATAAAGAGGCGCGCGATAAAGTATTATTTCACTTCATTTAACTCAAAAATCAACGACGTTTGTGGGAAAGTAATCGGCAACTGCATGCCAAAGGTCATTAATGCTTCACCACTAAAGGTTTGATTGTCTGTCATGGCTAATACAGACGGTGAGTAGAATGAAAATCCGGCCGGCCAAATTAGTGATAGTTGATAATCTCTGTCGGCATCTAATCCTGCAAAATGATATTTTGGCGGATTAGTTCGTTGGGTCTCTTTGACGCTGTTGTAAGCAAACAAAGCTTGGGTTTGGTTTGTATTAACAATACCAAAGTTGATTGAGTCGCCATCGCTGTTTAATCGTACCAACTTGCCACTGTGAATTAACTGACGATGCTGTTTGTGCAGTTTGATTATTTGCTGTAACTGCTCACGTTCATCATGGGTTAACTCTCGAGGATCCATTTCAATCCCCATGTGACCAAAGAAAGCGACCGCGGCTCGCATGGCAATATTGATGTGTCGCCCGGTAATGTGACAATCGCGCGGGCCAACATGCGCCCCCATCACTTCTGCTGGGAAAAAGAATGAACAACCACGTTGAATGGTGAGTCGATCTAATGCGTCATTTGAATCTGAAGTCCATACTCGATCAGTGTGTTGTAATACACCGTAATCAACTCGCGCACCACCAGATGAACAACTTTCAATTTCAATGTGTGGATGACTATCTTTAAGGCGCTTGATTAAAGCATAAGCGGCTTTAGTTTGTTGATGTACTGCCGGCTTACCCAATAAATTACCTGCATGATTGAGATCGCGGTTCATGTCCCATTTGAGGTAGAGAATTTGTGGGTATTCAACCAAGATATCGTTAATCGCATTAAACAGATAGTCAGTCACGTCTGGGTTCGTCATGTCTAGCACTAGCTGTTTTCTAAATTGCAGCTGCTCGTTACCTTGGGTTTGCAGCGCCCATTCAGGGTGGTTGCGATATAAATCGCTGTCTGGATTAACCATTTCAGGTTCAAACCATAAACCAAATTCCATGCCCACGTTATTAACATGATCAATCAGTGGTTGCAGTCCGTCTGGGTAAATTTCACGATCAACAGTCCAGTCACCTAAACCGGCAAAGTCACCACGGCGACCTTTAAACCAGCCGTCATCGAGTACAAATCGTTCTGCGCCAATGTCAGCCGCTTGGGTCGCTAATGATTGTAAAACAGCAACATCATGGTCAAAGTAAATTCCTTCCCAAGTGTTGTAGTGCACTGGGCGTGGCTTTAGGCGTACCTTTTCAGTGATAAGTGATTGACGAACATACTGATGGAAGCAATGAGATAAGCCACTAAAACCGTCATTAGAATAGGCTGTATATAACGTTGGGCTGACATAAGACTCGTTAGGCGCGAGTATCATTTCACCAGGCATTAATAATTCACCTAATTGGGCATAACTGCGGCCTTCTGCAAGTAACTCCGCTCGCATTTTATGGTTGCCACTCCAACCTAAATGAAAACCATAACACTCACCGCCTTGTTCATGGGTGAGTTTGTTGTGCATTACCATGCCTGGGAAATTGTCGTGTGAGGTTTTACCTTTACGGTTTTCACGCACAAAGCTGCCTAAGAAGGTATCAAAAGACTTGCGTTGGAATTCGTTCGACCAACGGCCTTCAAACGACATTACTTGGTCAATATGCAGAGGCATCGGAATGGTTGGCGCTGCACACCAATTCACATTAACTGAGGTTTGGCCTAAATTGGTTAATTCTGTTGTCGCACTGAGTACGTCACTGCGTGGGTTAAGCTGTAAGTGATGCTTAACGCTTAGCTGACGTAGTGTATCAACTGACTCGAAATACACTTCGTTTTCATTCGGTTGGTTCACTTGTGTTAGTGCACCACCAATTGACCATGCAATGTTGTTATCAAAAATTTCAATGCCAGGTGCACCGGTAAAACCTTCACCCATTAACGGCGATAATGAAATAGGCGCTTCAACAACAACTGAGCATTTAGCTTCTTGTCTGGTGCTTAACCGTTTCATCATGTCAAAGCTGGTCTTTTCAGATAACTTTTTACCAAAATACAAAATGGCAGGAGTCTTGTTTAAGCAATCAACGATCAAGCTAGTATGTTGGCCATTAAGCAAAACGAACTGGGGATGTGACATGATATTGTCCTTGATTGACGTTTTTGTGTTTATACACACTGATTAAGCATACATATTCGAATGTGTTGGATTGAGCCAGCAACATTCTGCAGTGTGTTAATGATGTATTCGGATTATTTTAAAATACTATATATCATATAAATACTAGGTTAGTATATTGATCGTCATTAAAAATTGGTTAAATAACCCCGTAATTTTGCTTGTGACGGTAGGGTATAACCTTAACTATATCCTAGTATGAGCCAACGGTTTTACGCACTATATATTGGAGATTAACATGTTAGGAGTTTGCTACTACCCTGAGCATTGGCCTGAATCTATGTGGCAACAAGACGCAAAAGAAATGCGTCAGCTTGGATTACAGTATGTGCGTATTGGCGAGTTTGCGTGGTCTAGAATTGAGACCGGTGATGGTGAGTATTCTTTTGAGTGGCTGGATCGTGCCATTGAAACGTTAGCTAACGAAGGGCTGCAAGTGATTATGTGCACGCCAACGGCTACGCCTCCTAAATGGTTAATCGACAAATACCCAGACATTTTACCTGTCGATATTAAAACAGGTACTACCCGTGGCTTTGGTTCGCGCCGTCATTATGATTTTTCAAGTGATAACTACTTTCGTGAAGCAATGCGTATCTCTAGCGTTATTGCACAACGCTATGGTCAACATCCTGGCATCTGTGGCTGGCAAACGGACAACGAGATTGCTTGTCACGATACTACTCATAGTGGCTCATTGGTGGCTAAGTCAGCATTTCAACAGTGGTGCAAAGCCTATTATCACAACGATATTGAAAAGCTCAATACTGCCTGGGGTAATGTTTTCTGGTCGATGGAATATCAAGATTTTGAACAAATCGAATTACCTATTCTAGCGGTAACTGAAACCAATCCTGCTCATCAACTGGCTTACCGTCGTTTTAGTTCTGACCAAGTGGTGAAATTTCATGATGCAATGGTTGAGATCATTCGTGCTCATGCGCCAAATCGTTTTGTAACCCATAACTTTATCCCGTTAGTCGATACTCAAGCCGATAACTTTGCATTAGCCAAAAACCTCGATTTTGTCAGTTACGACAATTACCCGCTCGGTCGTTCAGATATGTTTTTTAAACATATGCCAGCAGAACAATTTAAACCGTACATGCGTACCGGACACCCTGACTTTTCAAGTTACTCGTTTGACCAAAGCCGTGGTGTGAGTAATAAAAACTTTTGGGTAATGGAGCAGCAACCTGGTCCAGTAAATTGGGCGCATCACAACCCTCGTCCTGAAAAAGGCATGGTTAGACTGTGGTCATGGCAGGCGTTTGCCCACGGTGCAGATTGCGTGTGTTACTTCCGTTGGCGCCAAGTGCCATTTGCGCAAGAGCAAATGCATGCAGGCATTAAACGTAACGATAATTCGAAAGCTGCAGCTTGGGCTGAAGTTGAGCAAATGCGTGACGAGTTGGCCAAAGTCGATTTTACCATTAGCGATCCAGTACAAGCGAAAGTGGCTATCGTGACAGGTGCTAACAGTCAGTGGGTGACCGAGATTGAACGCCAAGGTGACAGTTACAATCATCAACGCGTTGAGTTTGCTTATTACTCGGCATTACGTCAGTTAGGGTTAGCTGTAGATTTTGTCTCTGTAGATCATGATTTGACACAGTATGCTTTAGTTGTCGCACCGTGTTTACCGATTGTGCCGCAAGCCTTTGTTGATAAATGTCAGCAAGCCAACGTACATTTGGTTATCGGTCCTCGCTCAGGCAGCAAAACGGATGAATTGTCATTAGTGTCTACGTTAGCACCGGGAGCATTCCAAGTTTTAGTTCCTGTAAGAGTATTATCAACTGAAACCATTCGTCCAGACTGCAGTGAAGTATTGCATTTTAATGGGGTTGAGTTTGAAAGCCAGTGCTGGCGAGAAGAGCTAGAACTCGGCGATGGTGTTGATGTGGTGGCGACGTATCATGATGGTAGTCCTGCTGTGGCTCGTCATCAAAATACTAGCTATGTAGCGACATTGACCTGTGATGGATTCTTACTCGAGTACTTTAAAATACTAGCAGTAGAGTTAGGGTTAACCATATTAGCGTTACCTAATGATATGCGTGTGGTTAAGCGTGGTCAGTATGCTTACTTGTTTAACTATGCCGGTTATCCGCAAACTGTGCCTAGTGAGTTACAAGGGCAATACGTTTTAGGCAGTGCAAACCTTGCTGCTTACGATGTTGCTATCATGAAACTCGCATAGTGTAGCAACAAGTATATGTTAGTAAGATTATGGCCATCAATCTGGCCATAATCTTAGCTCACAAGCTGAATTGACTCTGTTGTTATCTCAGCTTGTTGCATCTTTTTCAACTCAATGTTTTTCCACACCTTGTCATGAAAGTAGAACACAACTGTATTAACGGCAGGTTCAAGCAGGGCAATGGTACCACCGATAATAATGCTACCGGTTAATAGGTAGGTAATCGTAAAAGCGACACTGAAGTGTAAAATGGCAAAGCTAATAGTCTTTTTCATGATGAATCCCCTGTTTGATTTGTTTAAATGATAACAGTTATCATTATCAAGTAAAGAGGGTTAATTCGATTATTGCAAATGAAAATTTCGATTACGTTTATTATTTTTAATCTTGAAAAAAATAAAGACCCTAAGTAGGGTCTTTCATAAAGTTAATCACATGAATAAATGCAGTCTATAACATCAGGTGTTGAGATTAGTAATGCCAAGGAAAACGTGAAAAGTCTTGATCTCGTTTTTCTAAAAAGGCATCGCGACCTTCTTGAGCTTCTTCACTCGCATAGGCTAAGCGTGTTGCTTCACCAGCAAACAGTTGTTGGCCTACTAAACCATCATCAGCCATATTGAAGCCATATTTAAGCATACGCATTGCAGTGGGGGATTTAGAGTTAATCTCTTTGGCCCAAGCTAAGGCTTCAGTTTCTAGTTCGGCATGTGGAATGGCACGATTTACCATACCCATGTTAAATGCCTCTTCTGCAGAGTAATTAAACCCAAGAAAGAAGATTTCGCGGGCTCGCTTCTGACCAATCATCTTGGCTAAATAAGCACTGCCATATCCGGAGTCAAAGCTACCTACATCAGGGTCGGTTTGCTTAAAAACAGCGTGTTCTTTTGACGCCAATGTTAAATCACAAACCACATGTAAACTATGTCCACCACCCACAGCCCAGCCAGGTACAACCGCAATGACCACTTTAGGCATGAAGCGGATCATTCGCTGCACTTCTAATATATGTAGGCGCCCCATTCGAGCTACATCAGGAGTACCTTCTTCAGCACCTTCATATTTATAGCCATCTTTACCACGAATACGCTGATCGCCACCTGCGCAAAATGAGTATTGACCTTTTGCTGATGGTCCATTTCCTGTAATAAGTACACAACCTACATCGGACCATTGTCTAGCGTGGTCTAGAGCCATATAGAGTTCATCTACTGTTTTAGGACGAAATGAGTTAAGGCAATCAGGCCTGTTTATTGCGATACGCACCGTGCCTTGGGATTTTGCCCGGTGGTAAGTGATGTCTTCAAAATTGAATCCTTCGACAAGATTCCATAACTCAGGGTCAAAGATGTCAGATACTGATTCAGTTTGTGATGGTGTCATAAAAAAACCTAGCCCCTATTGCAGATATTACACAAAGGCTAGGCTTATTTGATACTTAGGTCAATTCGTTAGCATAAAATCGTTAACGAGCACAAGTTATTAGATTTTATCGCAAATAAATTGCAAATTTTCTGTTGAAAAAACAGGGTGGCGAGCACTACTATGGCAGTATTCGATTTTAAACTCACTAATGGCTTCGTTACTGGTAAATACACCATCTAATTCACGAATTTCAATTGTCGATAAACGCTTATAAATTTCCTCTTTAACTTGTGGAATGTGCTTATCGATTTTAATGATTTTTGTACCCGTCATCGAATCAAGCTTTTTATCTGCCTTAGTAAACATCGTTTTAATGTCATTAATTGGCTTATCAAGCTTGTCTGTTTCTGTCGCGAAATAATAAATAATCCCCGCGATTATTGCTAATCCTATCCAGCCTCTCATCTTTTTATCCAATAATGTGTTATTACCTATATAATAAGCTAGTTATCGTTCAATATTAAAGCAGTAAGGCTGTAACATGACGACAGAATCCAACTCCAAGGACTTTTCCAAACAACAACGTATTCAAATCCATCAACCTGATGCTAGTAAAGCAGACAGCTTCAATCCGCGCAACCGTATTTACGTAAGAGCTGTCGATGGCTTATGGACAACCTTACGACGTTATATGGGTTGGATAGCCATGTTATTTTTCTTACTTCTGCCTTGGTTACCCTGGGGAGACCGTCAAGCCGTTTGGTTTAATCTTGCTGAGCAAAAATTTCACGTCTTTGGTTTAACTATTTGGCCACAAGATCTCACCTTGCTTGCCGCACTCTTTATGATAGCCGCATTTGGGCTGTTTTTCGTTACCACTTATCTCGGTCGAGTGTGGTGTGGCTATACTTGCCCACAAACCGTGTGGACCTTCATCTTTATCTGGTTTGAAGAAAAATTTGAAGGCGCGCGTAATAAACGTATCAAGCTTGACCAAATGCCGTGGAGTGTCAATAAACTCTGGCGTAAAACAGCAAAACATACTTCTTGGTTATTAATATCACTATTAACAGCCACTACGTTTGTATCCTATTTTGTTCCAAGTCGTGAACTCTATATTGACTTCTTTACCCTTAATGCTGGTGGCGGGATATATTTTTGGGTGGTTTTCTTCACTATTGCTACTTACGGTAATGCCGGATGGATGCGTGAGATCATGTGTATTCACATGTGTCCCTATGCCCGCTTCCAAGCTGCCATGTTTGATAAGAATACCTATATAGTAGGCTACGACACCCAACGCGGTGAAACCCGTGGTCCTCGTACACGTAAACAAGATCCTAAAGAGATGGGTTTAGGCGACTGTATTGACTGTGACTTGTGTGTACAAGTGTGCCCAACTGGAATCGATATTCGTAATGGTCTGCAATATGAATGTATTAACTGTGGTGCTTGTATCGATGCATGCGATAACACAATGGAACGCATGGGATACGACAAAGGGTTAATCAGTTACACAACAGAAAACAAACTTGATGGTGTGCAAGAAAAGGTATTGCGACCTAAGTTAGTGGGTTACGGTGTGGTACTCACGGTGATGATATTAATATTCATATATGCCAGCGCAACGATTGCACCTGTTCGTATGGATGTTATTAGAGATAGAAACTCACTTTATCGAGAAAACAACCAAGGCAATACAGAGAATACCTTTACGATTAAAATTCTCAATAAAACAGAACAGCCGCAAGAATATGAGCTAAGCGTCGAAGGATTGCCTAATGCCAGATGGATTGGCCCACAGCATGTATCGATAGAAGCGGGTGAAGTATTAACCTTACCAATTAGTATTGCTGTTGATCCTATTGAGTTGAAGAGAAGTATCACCAAAATCGATATCAAAATAACTGCGCAAATAGATGGCAGCCCAATAGAAATAAAACAGGAAACTCGATTCTTTGGTGATTAGAACTGAGTGAAATAGCCGAAAAAGGGACGGATAGTCCCTTTTTTGTTCTTTTCGATTGAAAAAGCACCTCTCGGTCATGTTTTTGCAATATTTAGCCTATTTATGCTTGCACAAATAATTAAGCTCCCTATAATGCGCAACCACTGACACGGCATACGTCGCTGGCAGGTTGTAAGGTTCAAATTGAAGTTTACAACGGCGAAAAGAAAGTTTGAAAAAACACTTGACGCCAACCCGGGAAAGCGTAGAATACGCACCCCAAGCCAACGACCTA
>NZ_JBEOPJ010000020.1:0-95350 GCF_040309945.1 Shewanella sp. AC34-MNA-CIBAN-0136
CCAAAACATGACAGCAGTTTGTCGAATATGCCCATGCGTCCCCTTCGGGGATAAAAGAGTAGGTCATTTCCAGGCGCTTAATTGATTTGAGAGAGTCGCGAAACAGCCCGCTATGATGTAGCGGGTTTTTTGTGTTCAAAATTTGAGGGTATGGTGATTGATAGCATCCATCATAATGCAAACGATATACCCATGCGTCCCCTTCGG
The DNA here is from genome assembly GCF_040309945.1 of Shewanella sp. AC34-MNA-CIBAN-0136. Taxonomy (NCBI): domain Bacteria; kingdom Pseudomonadati; phylum Pseudomonadota; class Gammaproteobacteria; order Alteromonadales; family Shewanellaceae; genus Shewanella; species Shewanella sp. AC34-MNA-CIBAN-0136. Next base: position 208 of record NZ_JBEOPJ010000020.1, read on the forward strand.
GGATAATCAAGAGTAGGTCATTTCCAGGCGCCTAATTGACTTGAAAGAGTCGTGACCTGGCGTGATAATCAGGTATTTTTACTTCTGCCATTTACTGACATGCAGGTCTATAACAATATTTACTTCAGTAAACAAGATGCAAATTTTTTTCACCAGAGTCATTACTGCTAATTCATGGTGACAATGTAAAATATTGTGGAAGATATCATCATTTTTTACATGATATGTAGTAGGTATAAGGCTTTATTGTTTTTTTGCGAGCAATTATTAATCTTGAAACCAAATTTCGGTATCTGAAAATTGATATAATCTATTGTTAACATAAGTTGATTTCGTCTGCTGTATATTCCTACCACTTTAACCTTATTGATAATATGCTAGTGGTTTGAGCTGTGTGCCATACTTCATCTGTGTAAATAAAATAACACTTATCCGTTAAACAAGTTAAAGTGTGTAGATCTATTTAAAGTGTTTAATAAATAAAAAGTTTTTATGTCGTATATGCTATTAGGATTCATAACTATTTCTTTACTTATTGATAAGATTACCGCTAGCATATCTTCATATATTTAATTGGGTGGGTCTATTTTGCCTCGGTTGCCAAAACTTTCTCTGTCTCTACTTGTTCCTGCATGTATCTTTATCCTTTACCTTGGCTTGGTATGTGGGGAGTATTTCTATGAGCATGCAGAGCTAAATGATCAGCTTGCATTAAGACAGTCAGAGCAAATACAGAAAGATTTATTTCGAATGCGGCATGTCGTTGAATCATCGCTGTTGACGCATGATTTAGAACGAATAGAGCAGGAGGTTGCTTTAGTTTCAACAGATCAAAACATGATGGTGTATGTGATACTTGATTCGAGTAGTGAAATTCAATTCGCTAATCATATTATTTGGCGAGAAAGTAATGCCACTAACGTGCTAGAAGGTTATTCTGTTGATTTACATAGAATTGTTATCACCAATAATAAACCTTATTTAAAGGTGAATTTGGACCGTTTATCGATTCAGGCTTACTATCCTCTTAATGCTAATTCTCGTTATAGTTATTCAAATTCTGTAGAGCTTATTTATCTAGAATATGACATTGCCAATATTTTATCAGAAGCGGTTGATAGTCTGTTAAAGCGCTTTATAGAGATATGGGGGATTGGTGCTCTATTGTTGTCTTTATTCTGTGTCATGTTGCATTATTTACTGATTAGACCGTTAACTCAATTAAGCCAAGCCGCTAAAAACCTCGACTCTCCTGATTTCAATACTGATATCGTGTGCACATCGACCGAACTAGTTAACTTACGCGATTATTTGAATCAGGTTAATGGCCGGTTATCTCGCAGTAAAAAACGCCTCAATGATGCAGAGCAACGTTGGCTTTTTGTGGTTGAGGGTGCTCGTAATGGTATTTGGGATTGGTGTATTGCTACTGGCGATGTGTTTGTTTCTGATCGTTGGAAAGATATCCTAGGTTATCAACCTTATGAGCTCGATAATGATTATTCTGTTTGGGAGTCGCGTTTACATCGTGATGATAAGGCGCAGGTATTAAATACCTTACAGAATTACATCAGTAATCAACATGAATATTATGAAAGTGTGCATCGTTTACGTCATAAAGATGGCCGATATATTTGGATTCTAGATCGTGGCAAAATAGTTGAGTGGGATGAATTAGGACGGCCATTACGAATTATCGGCACAATAACAGATGTTTCTGGTGATGTAAAAAGCCAACATATTACAACCGATAAACAGGGTCATAGTGGTCTTACGGATTTAATTAATCGTGATGTATTAGCCGATCAGCTCTATGATTTACAGGTTCTTAGCCGCAAGACTGGTCAGTTTTCTGCACTGCTTATGATTAATTTAGATAATTTTAAATTAATTAATGATGCTTTGGGTCATCAACTTGGTGATAGATTATTAATGCAGATAGCAGCACGCTTATCTGGCACATTTTCTAGTGCTGGTTTGGTTGCTCGACTTGGCGCGGACGAGTTCGTTATTCTAGCCAAAAATTTTGGTAATGAAATTGATCAAGCAAGTAAACGTGCATTAGCATTGGCAAGTGAAGTGAGGCAGTTAATTGGCCGCGGTTACACCATTTCAGATCAAAACTTATCAATTTCAGCTCGGATCGGATTAGTTGTTTTTGATGGTATTGAGTCATTAGAACCTCAAATATTATTGGCCCGTGCAGATAGCGCTCTGGAGCAAGCAAAAGATAGTCGCTCTAATGGTTGCGCTATTTATCAACCGGAATTAGACCAGAATCAAGTGCAACCATTCAAATTACAAAACGAGTTGAAACTGGCTATCCAGAACAAGCAGATGTCATTGGTTTATCAACCCGTTGTTGATCAGGCCGGGCAGCTCAATAGCATTGAAGTACTAATGCGTTGGTATCACCCACAGTACGGATATATTAGCCCGCGTAAGTTTATTGCGTCAGCTGAACTGTCTGATTGTATCTTTGAATTAGAGCTGTGGGCATTAGATCAAGTCTGTGAACTTATTCAAACACTGCAACAGGCAAATGCGACAGTTCCTTTAATGTCATTAAATGTATCTTCACGTCACTTTCATCAAGATCATTTTGTAAACGTAGTGATGAACCGAATCAATGCAGCACATGTCTCTCCTACATTGTTTCAGTTCGAATTATCTGAAGATGTATTCGTGGTGAACGCTAATGTTGCCAGAAACAAAATAGCTGAGTTACAACGATTTGGTGTCAACATTGCGATGGATAATTTTGGTGGAGGTTCTTGCGCGGTCCATTTATTACAAGGTATTCGTTTTTCACAAGTGAAGTTAGCAGCTGTTTATATTGAGGACATCGAATATAACCCTGAAACCTTTAACATAGTGAATGCCATTGTTGAGTTTGCCACTAAGTTAAACTTCCCTGTAGTGGCTAAACAAGTCGAAAATAAGCAGCAACTCAATTTACTGACCCATGCAAAATGTACTTGGTTTCAAGGCTATATTATCAGCCGCCCATTAGCACATGACGACATTATTCAATTAATTAAGACACAGTTATCTTTGAGTGTTGTGCAATAAAGTCAATGGTATGAGATAGGGCGATATTACGCATGTTATCTTTTTCGATGAACACTTCGTGATATGCGCCTTCAATAATGACTTTATGGCAATGAGTACTTAGTGATAAGTTTTGCGCCTCATTGCAGACAATAGTGTCTCTTTCAGCTTGCAAAATTAGTATCGGAGTTTGGCTGTGCTTAGCGTAGTCGATGCATTTCTCCGCTGCATCCATTGCCTCTAGTAACCAATGGTTAGTCGGTGAGCCTAACTGTGCTTTAGTGGTTTCTTCAAAGATGTTGCGATAGTGCTTATAGCGTTGTTGGCTATGAGTGAGTCGGTTGCGTTTAAAGCTGTCTGGTTTGTAATGAGTTCCCCCTATTACAAATGTACTGTGTACTTTATTTGCTTCCAGACGATTATTATCAAGCTTTTGTGCTAGCCACCGAATGATGGGTTTTGTAAACGGTAATCGAATACCAAACATTGGAGCGGAGAAGATTGCTGCCGTAAACGTATTTGGGTGTTGATTAATGTAATCGCTGGCAATGGTGCATCCCATTGAGTGAGCGATGATAAATAGCTCATCATGCTGTTGTTGGCGTACTATCTGATTAATAAATTGAGTTAAGTCTTCGGTATAATCAGTAAAGCTAGCAACATAACCTTGATGTGGATTGTGTGTCAGCCGGTCTGATAACCCTTGTCCTCGATGATCTAAAGCGTAAACGCTAAATCCTTGTTGGTATAAATCAAACATCAATTCTTGATATTTTATATAGGATTCAACTCTGCCATTGCTTATCACGATTGCGCGCTGATTGTTTGGATGTTGGATCATCGCATAGGCAATATTTATACCGTCATCAGTACAGAAACTCGATTGGTGTACTTGTTGCCAAAAGTGTCGTTGCTCACTGGTATCGAGCTTTAGTTCTGATGAAAATTTCATGTAATGCATAGTTATTAAGCCAGCTCATTTATATCTAAAGTATTGTGTGTTCGATGTATTTATCTGTCTGATTATCAGGTACTTTCTTGTTTTATTATCGCCTTTTGGCTAGCAATAAACTCATCAACCATTTGTTCTAATACCGACATTGGGATAGAACCATTTTCTAAAATGGCATCATGAAACTTTCGGATATCAAAGTTTTTTCCTAATGCCTTTTCAGCCTTAGCCCGTAACCGTTTTATGGTTAATTCACCAATTTTGTATGACAACGCTTGGCCAGGCCAGGAAATATAGCGATCTATTTCAGTGGTAACGTTGTGCATTGAAAGTGCAGTATTACCGGCCATAAAATCTATCGCTTGTTGGCGGCTCCAACCTTTAGCATGCATGCCGGTGTCGACGACTAAACGCGCCGCACGCCACATCTCATAGGTTAGCCGGCCAAAGTTACTGTATGGGTCTTGATAAAACCCAGCTTCTACGCCTAAATATTCTGAATATAAGCCCCAACCCTCACCAAATGCAGAGATGTAACTGTAACGTCTAAAATTAGGTAAGTTAGTGAGTTCTTTATTGAGTGATATTTGTAAATGGTGCCCTGGTACTGCTTCGTGTAGGGTTAGAGCTTCAAGCTCATAGAGTGGTCGCTTGTCTAAGGCGTAGGTATTTACCCAATAATAGCCAGGCTCGTCGTCACGGTTTGAACCCGAGTAGCGCCCTGTGGTGTATTTAGGCGCAATTTCAGCAGGTACCGGTGCAATACCATAAGGTGTGCGCGGTAATTTGCCGAAATACTTAGGCAACATGGCATCTGCTTTTTTGGCAATAAATGCTGCTTCTTTAAGTAACTCATCAGCGGTTTTAGGATAAAACTGTGGATCCGTGCGTAAAAACATTAAAAAATCAGCAAAACTGCCTTTAAAGCCAACATCTTTAATTACCTGCTCCATTTCTGATCTTATACGAGCAACTTCTTGTAATCCAAGTTGATGGACTTGTTCAGCTGTCATTGGCAGCGTGGTGTAATACTCAACTCTGTTTTGATAAAACGTAGCGCCATCTGGTAAAGCCGAGGCCGCGATGTCTATTCGTGCGTTGGGAATATATTCTTGAGTCATGAAATCATAAAACTGTTGGTACAGAGGAAGCACGATTTGTTCTACGATTGTTCTACCTTGCTGGGTCAGCATATTTTTTTCTGCTGCGCTAAAATGGTCAGGATAGTGGGTAAACGGAGTAAAGTAGCCGCTGCTCTCAACCGGAACAATAAACGCGCTAATACTGTCTTCGAACCCATTCAGGGTGATTTTTGCTGGGGTAATACCGCTGGCTAAGCCTTGTTTGAGCCAATATGTTTGTTGGGCGAAATAGCGTGGTAATTGCTTAAGTTTAGCTAAATAGTGCTGATAATCTTCAATACTATTGAAGCGAGCTTTAGCAATAGACGCAATATAAGCATGAAAACCACTTTCAGCTGTTATCGGTAAATAGTGGTCATGAAACCGATACATGTCGACTTCGTTTTGTAGCTGGTCTTGTAAAATCTTAGCATTGATGACATCTGATTTGGATAAGTTTTTCCGGTCAAGCTGCTTAAGTGTATGGAGAATTTTGAGCGTCTGTTGGTTCTTTTCTGCTAATGTTTCTGCAGATAAATCGTCAAGCTTTGCAGCTACTGATGCATCTCCTAAACTGGCGGCTAACTCCGGTGAGTAAGCTAAATTAACCGCCCAACTCTGGTCTATAATCGCTTGTAAATCTCTATCTATCTGCGTTTGTTGGCCAGTGATTGGGGTATCAACCTGAGTCGTGGTTGAATGGCTACTACAACCCAATAAACTTAACATTATCAGTGCAGGTAGGATCAGCAAGCGCATCTATAGTCCTTTATGGTTTAATCTGTTTGTTAGCATTAGAGTATGCCCGATTTAAGTATAAAAAACACATTCCAAATTAGCGTTTGCTTTTTAGTGTGGTAGATTCCAGAAAAAAACATTGGCCATCAGAATTTGTATAAATACATGTTAAACTGAATACGATTCTCTGACCGACAAAATTAAACTAATGGCAGGGTAAGTTTATAGGGGTTAATTATGATAGATAAAACCATTCCGTTGGTTGATTTGCATCGACATTTAGACGGTAATGTTAATGTAAAAACTATTTGGGAATTAGGCCACCAACACGGTATTCAGTTACCCGCTAATTCGCTAGAAGAGCTTGCGCCATTTGTGCAAATCCAAGGGAAAGAGAACAACCTAGTCGATTTTTTGAAGAAACTAGATTGGATGGTCGCGGTATTAGCTGATCTAGATGCTGTAAAGCGTGTTGCTTATGAAAATGTTATTGATGCAGCATCGCAAGGGTTAGATTACGCTGAATTGCGCTTTAGCCCTTATTACATGGCGATGAATCATAATCTGCCCATTGAAGGTGTCGTTGAAGCCGTTATCGATGGTGTACGTGCTGGTGTAAAAGAGCAGGATATTAGCGTTAACCTCATTGGTATTATGTCGCGTTCTTTTGGACAAGAGAAATGCCGCTTAGAACTTGAAGGCATACTTGCTCATCGTGACAGCATTGTGGCGATGGACTTAGCCGGCGATGAACTTGGTTTCCCAGGCGATTTGTTTACTGAGCACTTTAAGCGTGTTCGAGATGCAGGGCTACAAGTTACCGCCCATGCTGGTGAAGCCGCGGGTGCTGAAAGTATGTGGCAAGCCATTAACGTACTGGGTGCAACCCGAATTGGGCATGGCGTGAATGCGATTCATGATCCGAAGTTGATGGAGTATTTGGCCAAGCATCGTATTGGTATTGAATCATGTCCAACTAGCAACTTACATACGTCTACCGTTCAAGATTACGATGTTCATCCACTGCGTAAATTTATGGATGCTGGTGTATTAATTGGTCTTAATACCGATGACCCAGGAGTGAGTGCTATTGATATCGCTCATGAATATCGTGTGGTTAAATCTGAAATGGGTTTCAGTGATAGTCAACTGGCGACATTGCAACGTAATGGGGTTGAAATGGCCTTTATGTCTGACAGTGACCGCAAAGCGTTATACGCTAAAAAAGCGAAGTAAATGGCGAATGTGAGTAAAAAAATAGCCAGCAAATACTGGCTATTTTTGTATTCTACTTTGCATAAATAGTGAGTTAAATAACCCTTGAAAACTGTTGCTGACGAGCTTTTTGACGATAATATACATCAAAGCACATACAGATATTTCGAATAAGTAGACGACCGGTCGTGCTAACGGTAAGTTTGCGGTCTGTGATATCAACCAATTTATCATTAATGAATGTTCGCAACAGTTTTAGATCTTCAGCAAAATATTCATCAAAGTTAATAGCAAACTTTTGTTCAATTTTATCCATGTCTAAATCAAAATGACAGATAATCTGTTTAATGACCGCGCGACGAATTTCATCATCGTGATTTAAGCTACAGCCTTTCCATAATGCATGACCATTAGCATCAATAGATTCGTAGTATGGACGAATATCTTTTTGATTTTGGGCATAGCAGTCGCCAATTTGGCTGATAGATGATACCCCTAACCCAAGCAAGTCACATTCTTCTTGGGTGGTGTACCCTTGGAAATTACGATGTAATTTGCCGGCATTTTGTAACTTTGCCAACTCATCATTGGGTTTGGCAAAATGGTCCATACCAATAAATTGATAACCCGCATCTGTTAACGATTCTATCGTTTGGCGAAGCATATCTAATTTCTGTTGTGGAGCAGGCATATCATGTTCTTTAATTTTACGTTGTGCAGCAAAACGCGATGGTAAATGTGCATAGTTAAAGACAGATAGACGATCAGGCGATAGCTCAATAATGCGTGCAATGGTTTTTGCAAAGGTTTCTGGCGTTTGCAGCGGTAAACCGTAAATTAAATCAACGTTAGTGGACACGAAACCGAGTTCTTTAGCTCTGGCAATTAAGTCGAAAATAAATTGTTCATCTTGCTCACGGTTAACGGCAATTTGTACTTCTTTATTAAAGTCTTGAACACCAATAGACACCCGGTTAAACCCAGCTTCTTTTAAAGTGTCTAACATGCTGAGTTCTATCTCTCGCGGGTCAACTTCAATTGAGTATTCACCCACGTCAGCAAAATTAAAGTGTTGTTTAATTAGTGCGGTCAGTTTAAGAATTTGTTCAGGGCTTAAAAATGTCGGTGTTCCGCCACCCCAATGCATTTGGGTTACGGTATAATTTTTGAATAATGGGGCGCGTTTAATAATTTCAGTGGCCAGATATTCAATGTATTGATCTGCTTTATGAGCATGGCGAGTAATAATTTTATTACAACCACAGTAGTAGCAAAGCTTGGCGCAAAAAGGAATATGCACATATAGCGACAGTTTGTCTGACTTACTGTTTTTAATAGATGTCAGTAGATTTTGCTCAGTAAAGGCATCGTCAAACTCTAGTGCGGTCGGGTAAGAAGTATAACGGGGACCGCTGTAATTGTACTTTTCGATCATCGACTGATCCCAACTAATCTGAGTGGGCTGCTTCAAGGCGTGTCCTCCGGGAGTAAATTAGCAACAGGCGAAGTATGCAATGTTCGTGATCAAATAACCTTGATCTAGGTTGTAAAAATGAATGTTGCCTATGGTGATTAGTGAGGTTTAGCGATAGCTGATATGAAATAATGACCAGACTGTGCAGCAGGTCACAGTTTGTGTTTGGCGATTATTTAAGTAAGGCTGGTTTCTAGCCAAGGTTAAAACGTTGAGAGCCTAAATTGCGCGCCTTACCATCGTATCTCACTTCAGTAAGTTGTACTTTACCGCTGCGGTGTTTCAACACAATGCTCGTTGAACGAGTGCCGTATTCCTCATGTTCGATAAAAATAGATGATAGACGCCGTTCCCACTCAAGACTAATGCCTGTTTGAGGTAAATCTTGATCTTTGGGTTGAGAAGTATCGCGCATGATATTGAGTAATTGGTCTATGCAAGGTGATTGCATTTGTTTGATATAGCTTTGCAGCTGTTGCTGACCTTTAGCCATTTTAGGCCATATATCATCCAGCGCACCGTTACTCACAGCATGAAAACCAGGCTTAAGCAAAGTGGTCGTTAAGGTTTTACTGTTAAAGCAATGGAGTTGATTGTGCTGTTCGAAGACTAAATTAAACGGATTGTAGTTTATCGAGTGTTCAGTTAACCATTGGCTATTGATGTGTTGTTTGGTTAGCGCGTCAACGACTAACTCTCCACGACTGCGAACGCCATCTTGCTGTTCGATTGCTCGAATATTGGTTAGCCCAGCAAATTGACCCTGTTCATTAATTCCTAACCAAGTACCGCCGGCTTGTTTATCTTGCCCAGCGATAATGATTGGTGTTGTTGCCCAACGATAGGCGGGTTCGGTTGCTCTGTGATGAAATTCATCGCGGTTAGCACAGACAATTAAGGGGTAATCTGGATGCGCCTCAACGGCAATAAATAAAATACACATGACTGCCCCTTAAAAGTATCGACACCGCCATCATAACCTAATAAATCGATTATGATTAATGATGATGCTTATGTGTCGAAGCTGACTCGTGATGATGTGCAGCTTTGGTGTCTGAATGATGGCCGTGGTCATGGCTATGTGGTGCTGATTTTAGGTTGATCATCAAACGGCTTAAAAATTTTCGAGGTCCAAGTCGCAATAAGCTGGCGCCAAACAATAAAACGATTGCCACTAGACCAAGTATATTGGCCGCCTCAGGTAACTGTAATGTTAATGATGAGCTCAGAGTGAGTTGATCTGCCACCATTAATCCTACCAGTAAAATCCCGCCTAACATGAGTCCTTGTTTCCAATTCATTAACTTCAACTGGCCGATGCTGAGTACCGGCGCAGCGAGTAAAGTAAATGCCACTGCAATTTGGCTCCAACCACTGTAAGCCAAGGCAAGCGCCAAAATTACCGTGCCTAAATTACAAAAACGCATCGGTAAAAAGACTAATAGCAAAATAAATACCTGTAATGCGGGGTTCTCAAGCGGAACAGAGGGATGACCTATTAGGTTTGCTAATACTAAGCTAAGGATAATCCAGGGGGCACTTCGGTCGACTAATTGGCTAAAGCCAAAGCGCCAAGGTGACTCAGAAAGTGTTGGGTGCGGATCTGTTATATCAACTTTTGTCAGCGTCATTAGTGCCCCAATAGCTAATAGCCCCAATATTTGGTAAAGCGCAAACCAAGGGCCCAATAGTAATAAGGTAATTAACAATGCTTCAGGACCCGCTAGACGCTGCAACCAACGTAACCCTAGGGAAGGATGAGATGGGCGTAATCCAGCAGCAAACCTAGCGGTGGCGATAAAATAACTGCCTAATAAAATAGGAGAAATAGTCAGCAACCAACTAACGAATTGCTCTGAACCATGGTCTTTATGAGCGTGTTCATGGCCACCAGTATCCATCAGTAGCAGTAGGGCTAATAACCCTAAACCTAATAGGCTGCCAATGCCTGCTTGGTATTGATATTGACCTTGCTTGTCTTCTTGTTGATGACCATGAGGTTGATGTAATACCACGTGTAAAATAGAACCGGTAACAAAGGCTTGCAAGTAAACCGTGTTTTCAAGACTTAATTGAGTTAACAAATGTTCGCCAGCAAAGTAGCCGACGCTGGTTAATACCATCATTGCAGCTAAAACGGCGCTAGCCCATCGAGTGCCGACTTGAGGTTTGAGTAACCACCAAATAGCGACGCCAACAGGTAGGCGGTGCATGATCACGCCTAAGGCTAGAAGTGTCGAATTACCCTCTTGTTGTGCCAATACCATCGCTCCACCGTCTGTAATGGTGTGTAGTAATAGTCCGCCAATGCCGAGTGTGAGGGTGATGTTGTGGGTGATTTCTGAATATCGATGAAACAGTTTTTCACTGGCTGTCGGGCCCCAAACGCCAAGCATGACAAACAATAGCGTGATAAACCCACCATGCTCCAACAGTTCTGGCAAAATATGAATGAGCACCAATCCGCCAAGGGAGACGAATATAAATCCATCTAGGCCTTTTTGTAATCCGCTACCTGATGAAAAGAAGCGATAAAAAAGTGGCCCAAACAGCAGTGCAATACAGCTAGCGATTAGATAGAGCATGTTATCCAGAAATAAATCGAAAAAAACAACGCAGTATACCATTTTAAACCAGTATTGTAGCGTGTGAATATCTCAAGCTGAAAAATTTACTTAGAACCTATAGAGAATGCAGATCTAGTCATTGACGTTAAAGCCAAAAACCTTTTTCAGGTCATCACTTTGGTAAGTGTATGTGGCTATTTCTGATGAGGCATTATTCACTATTATTAACAACTAACGCCTTGTAATCATCAATAAACTGGCTGTTTTCATCGCTTATGTTACTGCGTTGGGTATACAATGTAGCCCATATTTTGTTAATTAAAAGATTGTTGTCCATGGATATTTTTTCTGCAGCCGTCATGTTGTTCCTGATTATGGATCCGCTGGGTAATTTACCTATATTCGCTTCCATATTGCGGCATATTGATCCCAAAAAACGCCGTAAAGTCTTAATCCGCGAACTGCTGTTTGCGTTGGTTATCATGTTGTCGTTTTTGTATGCTGGTGAAGCTATTCTTAACTTTCTGAACTTACGTTCTGAATCCGTTAGCATTGCGGGCGGCATTATCTTGTTCTTAATCGCGATTAAAATGATCTTTCCTTCGCCGGGGGGCGTGGCTGGATTAGCCGCTGGTGAAGAGCCTTTTATTGTTCCGATGGCTATCCCGCTAATGGCTGGTCCATCTATTCTAGCGGCCTTGATACTATTGGCGCACACAGATAGCAGCCGCATGACCGATTGGACTATTGCGTTGGTCTCAGCATGGGGGATGAGTGCCGTTATTTTAATGTTCTATAAGTTGTTTACTCGTATCCTTGGTGAGAAAGGCTTAATCGCGGTAGAGCGACTCATGGGGATGGTATTGGTGATGATATCAGTACAAATGTTACTGGATGGAATATCAAATTATATCAACTCCACGGTAAATTAAGCTAAATTGTTATAGATAAACATGGTGCCAAGTAACTGCAGCAAGCCGACTCAACAGAGTCGGCTTGCTGCTTTTAGGCGCTGGGTTAATAGCCATTTGTATTAATTTTTAATCGAATAGATTTATTTACATTAAAGAATGTCTAATTTAATTGTAACCCCGTGGTTGCAACTGTTAATGTCATGTAATTATTGTTTGGGGTGAATTATGAAATATATTATCGTAATGTTGGGGCTTGTTTTTATGACCTTGCAAGGGTGTCAAAATCAGTCAGCAGCATCAAAGGTAGACGAACAAGCAACCACTGTAGTGGTAACCAAACCATTAATTAAAGATTGTGGTCCAAGTGCGATGCCACCTTTACGTGATCGCACCAAATTAACTGAAAATTTGCGCAAGAAAGGACTCATCACCGCGGACATGGATCAAGCACAAATAGATAAAATTGTTGCTGATTATATAACTAAACGCCAAAAAGCATTTGAAAAATGCCATAAACCAACACCAAATACAGGTAAGTCGTAATGAGTAAGTTGACTAAATATCAAGGGTTAGCCGTTTCATCTTTATTGCTTGCATGTAGCAGCATGGCTGTTGCTGCTCCACAAACAGGTACACCTGCAGATGCAGGGCTAATTAATGAACAACAAGTATTGTATTGGTTAATTAAACGTGGCGAAGTGAGTGTTGATGCCAGCGAAGCTGAAAAACAAGCTGCTGTAGATGCTTTTGTAAGCCGTGGTCGAAATGCTACTTTTAAACCTGCTGCCATTGAAGTGAAAGCGGAACAATTACGCATTAAACGCTCAGCGCAAAAAAACACTAAAAGTGTTCAATATGCCGCAGCAAATAACAAAGTTTTAGCCGATCAAGATATTACTAAAACGGTAAAGGTGTTAGCTGTGCTGGTGGACTTTCCTGATTTACCTCACGATGCTAACCAGCTTGAGGTGGGTGATACTGACATGTATTACAGCAGTTATCCTGCATCACATTATCAGCAACTGCTATTTTCAAAAACCGGTTTTACAGGCCCAAGTAATCAAACGCTGCAATCGGCACATCAGTATTTTCAGGCGGTGTCCGGCAATAGTTTTTATTTTACCGGTCAAGTACAAGACTGGGTTACCGCAGACAATAATGCCGCTTATTATGGTGGCAATGACTCCGATGACAATGATAATGCGGTACCCGAGCTAGTAAAAGAAGCCGTCACCAAAGCAGTAAGCGGTATGAGTGATACTGAACTTGAAAGCTATGATATTGAAGACCCTTTCGATATCGATGGCGACGGTAATTATGATGAAGCAGACGGTATTATCGATCACGTGATGCTGTTTCATTCAAGCATCGGTGAAGAAGCTGGTGGTGGAGTATTGGGTGAGGATGCCATTTGGTCGCATCGTTTTTATGTCGATTCAAATACCAATGGTTATATTATTCCTGGTCGCTCCCTTAAGGTATTCGGTTACACCGTGCAGCCAATCGATGCAGCGGCTGGAGTATGCACCCACGAGTTTGGTCATGACTTAGGCTTACCAGATGAGTACGACACCACTAATAGTGGTGATGGTTCACCTGTAGGTGCTTGGTCGTTGATGTCTGGCGGTAGCTGGACGGGTAGCATTGCTGGCGCTCAACCAAGTGGATTCAGCCCGTATGCAAAATCTTTCTTACAGCAAAAATACAAGGGTAAGTGGGTTAATGAGCAGCATATATCTCTGGCCGATTTAACCAGTAGCGGTACCGCTGTGCAACTTAACCATGCCGTCAATACTGATGCCGTAAACCAGCTATCTATAGCACTACCCGCTGAGGCTGTTGCTTTTAAAGCACCACTAACGGGTCAATATCAGTATTATTCGGGTCAGGGTAATATGATCAATAATGCCATGTCTTTTGATGTGACCTTACCATTAGATACGCCATTAGCATTATCATTTCAAGCCCATTGGGATATTGAAGACGATTATGATTATGTGCAGGTGTTGGTTGATAGCGTTGCTATAGAAGGTAACTACACAAATAGTACAAATTCAATTTACCCTACGGTAAAACACTCTATTAGCGGTAAATCGAGCGATATTGGTACCGCGTATGGAAGCGATGCCTGGGTTGATCTAATATTTGATTTGAGTGCATATGCCGGTCGTGATGTGCAAATCAGTGTGGTCTATAAAACCGATGAGGCCGTTGGTGATTATGGTATGGCGATTGATGATATTCAATTAACTAATCAAGGCACGGCATTTTATATCGATGGCGCCGAATCAAGCGGCATTGCAACGCTATCCGGTTTTAGCCGAATTGAAGACAGTCTTGCTGGTAAAGCGAGACGTTACATTGTGCAATTACGCAGCCACCAAGGTGTAGACGCTGGGCTGGTTTATGACAAATACGAACCCGGTGTATTGTTATGGTTAGAAAACTTTAATCAAACCGATAACAATGTGTCAGAACATCCTGGGAAAGGGTTAATTGGCGTGGTCGATGCAGACCAAAATTTGATTGGCAGTCAATCTACTGATGTGCAAATTCGCGATGCAGCATTTAGCTTATTTGCTCAAAGTACATACAGTGGTGATAGCCACTTAGCCGCCGAGCCGCTATTTGACGACAATCGTGATTACAGCGCGCCGCTAAAACCACAGGCTGGGCTGATATTGCCTGAGTTAGGCCTAACCATGCAAGTCACAGAGCAAGCAACAGACAGCAGTACTGCAACCGTTGAATTTGCTTTGTCTGACAGCAGCGTGCTACCACCGGTGACACTTGTCGCCGACATTAATGCACAAGCAACCGGTGCAGATGTTAGTTTTAATGTGGTCGTGAGTGGCGGCACTGATTACACTTATACATGGTCGTTTGGCGTGAATAATGCCACCAGTACCGATACTGCCCCTAGCTATACTTATTCCACATCGGGTGATTATAACGTCAGTGTGATTGTTACCGATGGCGCGGGTAATACCGTGACAGCAACTGAAGTCGTCCGAGTGGTTATTCTGCCAATAGCTGCTTTTACTTTATTACCGACTAACTTAACTGTGGCTCTGACAAACACCTCCAGCCAAGGTTTTGGTAACTTGACTTATCAATGGAATTTTGGCGATAGCAATACTAGTACCGCTCAAAACCCAAGTCATACCTATACAGCCGCTGGCAGTTATACTATTACCTTAAAGACCACAGATTCTCAGGGTAACGAGTCGACAGCCAGTCAAACAATCACAGTATCGTCGCCAATAGTGGCAGTGACTACCCCAACCACAACCACAACCACAACAGATAGTAGCGGTGGTAGTTTGGGTTGGTTAAGTGTATTAATGCTCGGTCTATTGGGCTATCAGCGCAAACGAGTTTAATCTCTCGTAGCAAACAACAGAAACGCCCATAAGGGCGTTTTTTATTTTGATTACTGAGTTAGGTTTACAAGATGCTGAGTAGCGTTAACCTTAAGTGCTTTGATTGATATAATCGACAGCCGCAGGCAGAAATATTTCGCTGACAATAAGCTGTGAACCGTGCAAGTTAAAGTAACGTCTACGCCCCCATAAACTACTGTTAACCTGTTGATTTAAGCTGGTGGCTAGTGCAGCTAAACGGCCACAGGTTTCAAACTGAGCGACTTCAATATTGCCGGGAGTAATGTCTGGGCTATTAAACAATAACTCACCTAAAGGTCGGGTGCCAAGGCGAGTAAAATCATTCTGTTGATTGCGAATCTGTTTATCATCAGCATTTTGATTATTAGGGGATTGAGTGCCTAAAATAGTCTGTGGGATCAGTGTGCGGGCAAATACCCAAGGGGTGCCGTCAAGACACAATAATACTTCGCGGACCCAAACAGGGTTAGTTTGAGCAGGAAATTCATCTGCTAGAGGCTCAAGTAAATGCTCGCCTAACACTTTCACTTCAAAGTGTTTGCAGTGTGTCTTGAGGCGCTGGGTCAAACTTCCGGTTGCTAATAGCCACTCTTTAAGTTGGCTATGAGGCAATGAATCGATCTTTTGTGGCGAAAACCAATGAATTGATTCACCATAAGGAAAGCTAATACTGGTCACGTTCATCTAAAACTCGTTACAATATATCTCAACGGCAGTAGTCTATCATGTCAAAGATGAGCAAACACTCTTAGGGAGTGGGCACGATGGCTTATTTAATTAACGTTCCACATTGAAAGGGTGTCTCTCACTATGAAAAAATTGGTTTCAACGTTAGTTATGCTGTGTTGTTTCGCATTTAATGTCCATGCAGCTGATGAACCAGCCCTCGAAGATTATGCTTATTACGGTTTTGAGCCTGATATTGTAACTAACTATATTTCTAACCGTAAAAAGTTAGGCTTTGTTAAAATCAGTGTCGAATTGATGGTAAAAGATCCGAACGATTTAATGAGCTTAGAACATCATGATCCTTTATTACGCTCGGCCATTGTTGAAATTTTGGGTAATCAGTCAGAAGAAAAGGTTAAATCCTTATCTGGTCGTGAAGAGATCCGCCGTGAATGCTATGAGACAGTCAACCGCCTTATGGAACAAGAAGTCGGTCGCTCTATTGTGGTTAACTTATTATTTACTAAATATTTATACGATTAATGACCCGTTCAACGACTCCTCCGATGCGAGCCAAGCATAATGCAGCTAAGCGCTCGCCAAGCCGATCCGCTACCAAGGTTAATCCTGTTTCTGTGAAGCCTAACAAGCCAGTGTTATCAAAATCATTGCATCCGCGTAATGCCCATCTACAGGGTTATGACTTTGCTGCATTGATCGTTGCTATGCCAGCACTAGCCGCTTTTGTTCGACCAAATCCTTATGGTAATCCTTCCATTGATTTTGCTGACCCAAAAGCGGTAAAAAGCCTCAATGCAGCATTATTGCTGAGCGAATATCATATTAACGGTTGGGATATTCCTGAAGGATATTTATGCCCTCCAGTACCTGGGCGTGTGGACTATTTGCATTACATTGCTGATTTATTAGCGGTTAAAGGCAAAGTAGTCAAAGGGGCAAGTATTCGAGGGTTAGATATCGGCACTGGTGCCAATGGAATTTATCCATTGCTGGGTATTCAAACCTACGGTTGGCAATTTGTGGCGTCGGATATTGATCCTGTGTCTATCGACAATGTTGCTAAAATTGCTCAGCAAAACGCCCAGATTACCACACATTTAAAGTTGAGATTACAGCCGCAACCTGAGCATATATTTAAGAATATCATCGCTGCAGATGAACGGTTTGATGTCACCATGTGTAATCCACCGTTTCATCGCTCACTCGCTGAAGCTTCCGAAGGTTCATTACGGAAAGTCAAAAATTTAGCCAAAAGCCAGCAACAAAAACATGGTCAACAATCGCGTAAGTTAGCGGTTAGTCAGGCTAAACCGACGCTTAATTTCGGCGGTCAAAAAGCCGAGTTATGGTGTGATGGTGGTGAGCAAAAATTCTTAGCCAACATGATCAAGCAAAGCCATGATTATGCCAACCAAGTGCTATGGTTTACGTCACTCGTGTCAAAGTCGGACAATCTCAAACCTTGTTATCAACTACTTAAACAGCTTAATGCTGTGGAAGTAAAAACTATCGAGATGACACAAGGTAATAAAGCGACCCGTATTTTAGCGTGGAGCTTTTTAGCCCCAGCAATACGCCAACAATGGGCCACATTACGTGCTTAATCTTTAGTGGCATCAAACTCAATCGTTTCACTGCCGTGATACACCAAAAAATGTCGCCCTTTAGCACGAGCTATCAAGGTAATGCCCATTTGTTTGGCCAAATCTAGGCCCATTTGGGTAACGCCACTGCGTGACAACAATACTGGTATGCCCATTTTGGCGACTTTGATGACCATTTCTGATGTTAATCTGCCTGTAGTGTAGAAAATCTTATCGTGTCCCGTTTGCTGATCTAACCACATATCTCCCGCCAACGTATCAACGGCATTGTGGCGGCCAACATCTTCAACAAATGCTAAAATTTGTTCGTCTTGGCATATTCCGCAACCATGCACAGCGCCGGCATTTTTGTAGGTTTCATTATAAGCATTGATATTGCCGAGTAAGGCATAAATAGTCGATTGTTTGAGTGATGGAGTAGGTAAATTAATCTCATCCAAGCCTTGTAAAAATCCACCGTAAACAGTGCCTTGGCCACAACCGGACGTCACTGTTTTTTCAGACAATTTCTGCTCAATATCTTCAGATATCTCTTGGGTTATCACCGCCGCTGAACTGACTTCCCAATCAACGATAACCGACTCTAATAGACTTAACTCGCTAATAAACCCCTGGTTTTTTAAGTAGCCAATAGTGAGTGACTCTGGTTTAGCCCCCAATGTCATTAAGGTTACGATAGGACGCCAATTTAAATATACGGTTAATGGTCGTTCGCAAGCGACAAATTTATCGACGACCTGGCCTTGTTCGTTGATGGCTTTAACTGCAATGGTGAGCGGAACCTGCGTGTTGGTTTTAACAAACTTTATTGCATTGCGCTGCAAAGATGTGGCTGAAACAGATTGAGTCATAAGCGAGATAGCCTCTTAGTGGGTCATTCATAGATTGAAAGAATAGGCAGAGTTTGCCTGCTTCAACACCTGATGATCATAGCAATTATTATTCCTTAAACTGAAAACAACTTGTCTAAGCGTGATCTGGCGCAAATCTTCACAAATTCAATGAATTTGGCGCGTATTAATGTCCCACCTAAAATTGCACTGTGGACATATTGTCCTATTCTTAGGAGGGATTTCGGGATCTAGTTCAAAGTTAATTTTACTTTTTAGTTGGCATCATTTTTGCTCCTATTTTAGTTATAAACAAATCAATCAAGTGTATTTCAATACACATATTCATGTCAGAGGTAAGCATTACCATGCAACACACCGACACGATTTGGCCAATGTATGTTTCATTGAAAAAGGTTCAAACCCAAGTAGGGCGCTGGACATCTGTTCGCTGGGAGCTAGATCAAATGGTTCCAGCAACAGAGCAGCAACCAGACAATTCTGTTTTGGTGCCACTGGAATTGTACAAAGATCAACGTGGTAGTTATCGCATCAATCTCGATATGGATAATGCAACACTCTTTATTGTGTGCGATGAATTGATTGATGGCACATGGGTGCCTGCGATGATCTCTGCCGATCAACACGTGAGTGCCGGTTGCCTAGAATCAGATACTCCAGTGCTTAATATTCCCATGCCTAGCGCCATTGCCTGTTGGATAGAGGCATTCATCACTCGTCACGGCGAAGTGGAAATCAGCGCTCATAGACGCAAGCATGTTAACCGCCGTAAAAATGAAGGGCCGAGCGCGAATCGCTCTGGAAATATGCAATGAGCGATAAAGCAGAAGGTCTTCTTAACCGTTGGGAAATTAGGCGTCAGCGGGTTGCTGAAGAGGCTAAACAAGAAGAGTTGTTGCAACAGGCACAAGAAAAGCCTGATGACTTCAACATACTAACAGCTGAACCAATCGAAGACGTTAGCGCTATAGATGCGGATGAGGTGGCAGAGCCAGAAGCATTACCAGACCCAAACTCGATTGAAGTAGGTGGCAGTTTTGCCCGCTTTATGGCCAAAAGTGTCGACCCAACGACTAAAGCTGCTGCGCTACGAGCATTATGGAAACAGCCACAATATGGTCATATCGATGGGCTGCTTGAATATGCATTGGATTATACCAATCAACCGCTATTGTCAGCGGATGTATCTGCAGAGTTGGCCAGTAAAGTGTTTCGATATGTCATTGAAAAAGAAAAGCCTGAGCCAGAATTAGATGCTGACTTAGCGCCAACTGACTTAGCTGACCCCGCTGAATTAGCACCAAACGAATTAGCCGAACAAACCGACTCGATAGCCGAAGAGGACTCAATCGATTTAGCCGATAATGATGCAACAACGATTGCGGCGTTATCGCAAGCAGAACAACCGCTTTACCAGGATGATGATCTGCTAAAGCAAGCTGTCGCCAATGATGAGGCGAAAGCGTAATAACGACACCGTCACAAGATGAATATGACATAAATAAAAGTCGTTAGTTACAGATTTAGAACAAGTTAATGTCAATCTATTACGTGCAATAAGCGTGAACAGTGAACTGAGCTATCACTGTTAATGAGGTATAAAAACCGATAATTGGGAACGCAATGAGTATAAGAAAAAACCAGCCACAGCTGAAACAAGCACGACAACAGGTGATGGCGAATACGCAGATTTTGCAAAATTTAATTCCGCCCACTGTTAGCTATATCACCCAGGGGCATGTGCTTATTATTGGGCCTGAAGATCTCGCGCGTTTAGCTGCGGACAAATTGTCCACAATGGCAAGCCGAGTCATTTTAGCCAATGAAGCGATCACTAACCAAGATGAAACTCACCTTGAAGCGGTGATGAATGCAGCCACTGATGTTGAAAGTTATTACAATAAATTGGCCAGCGTAAAAGGTTTTTTAGGCCAGTTTCAGGTCAAAGTTGATGGTGAAAGCGGTATTAGCGAACTAAGTGTGGTGGCCATACGCCAAGCGCACTTTGATATTGTGCTCGATTTAAGCCACAGCCCATGCATTAACCTTGAAATGCTTCCTCCTGGTTACTTTTATGTCGGCCAAGACAGCGATTTACTTGCCGATGCGATTGCCAGTATTCCAGAGTTAATCGGTGAGTTTGATAAACCGCGCTATGTCCGAGTTAACAGCGATATTTGCGCTCATGATAAACACGGTTTAAACGGTTGTAATCGTTGTTTAAACTTTTGCCCTGCTGATGCCATTAGTAGCGTTGCACATAAAATTGAAATTGACCCTTATCTTTGTCATGGCGCAGGCAGCTGTACTAATGCATGCCCAACTGGGGCGCTAAGCTATGATTTACCAACCCCAGCCTCACTGCATACTTACCTCGAAAAGTTAATTAGTCGTTATCGTCAAGAAGCGCAAACTGCCCCAGTAATATTATTTCATGACAATGAAGCTGGCGCAGAATGGATTAACGAGCAGCTAAGCGGTGACGTGTTACCTGTTGCAATGGAAGAGATCACTGTAGCAAGTATTGATCATTGGTTGGCTGCATTAGCCAATGGTGCACGCGAAATTTTAATTCTACACACTCCGGTTACGGCACCAACATTACTGCAAATGCTTAAAGGTGAGTCTACATTAGCCAATCGCATACTCGACCAAATGGGACAGCCACAACGGATTCGTTTAATTACCCCGTCAGAGCTAACCCAGTTAGATGAGGCGCTAGCCATTAGTTTAGCTTGGCCAGTGATAATGCCGATGACCTTGAACGCTATCGAACCTAATACCAATGTAAAACGCAATATTATGTTCCAAGCGATTGACCACCTAAATGGTCAAGCTGCAGGTGTTGATGACGTGTTAACCATGGCGAATATTCCCTACGGTATGGTTAGCATTAACAGTGACAAGTGCACATTATGTTTGTCGTGTGTGTCAACGTGTCCAACCCAAGCGTTAAAGGATGGCGGCGACGCTCCTGCTCTTAAATTTGTTGAGCAAGATTGCGTCCAATGCGGTTTATGTGAAGCGGCCTGTCCCGAAAACGTCATTAGTTTACTACCTCAAATCAACTTCAATCAGTCTACAAGACAACAAGTTCAAGTATTAAAACATGAGCCTCCGTTTGAATGTATTCGATGTGGTAGTGAATTTGCCACCCAATCTATGGTGAAAAAAATAATTGAGATGGTAGGTGAACATAGTGCGTTTAGCGCCAATATTGAACGTTTGAAAATGTGTGGCGATTGCCGTGTAAAAGACATGTTTGAAGACATCCTTGACGATCCAGAAAAGCAATTGCAATAAGAGATCTCCTATGACAGAAACAGGAAGACAAGTAAGTGAAAATGATCAGTTAAGAGCCGATATATATCAGTTGCTGGCTGCGTTATTTCGTCGCCAACCCAATACTGAGTTATTACAGTTTTTAGCTGGTTTAGAGGTAGAGGCCGAGGATGGCAATACCATGAGTCAAGCATGGAATGCGTTAAAACTGGCAGCAGAAAATAGTGATACCAACACCCTAGAAGATGAATACTTTGCCATTTTCTTAGGCGTAGGCAGTGGTGAGATTATGCCTTATGGCAGCTGGTTTATGACTGGCTCTTTAATGGATAAACCCTTAGCGGCATTGCGGAGTGACTTGATGCTACTAGGCTTTGAACGTGAAGAGAATGTTAAAGAACCAGAAGATCATGTCGCTGCATTATGCGAAGTCATGGGCTGCTTAATTTTAGAAGCACCAGGTTACCGTCAATTAGCGTTTTATCAACGCCATATTGGCAGTTGGATTATACGTTTTTGCGATAATTTGGCTAAAACACCTAGTGCTAATTTTTACCTAAACGTCGCGCAATTAGCTAAAGCATTTTTTACCGCTGAAGCCAATGAATTTGAACAACTGAGTTTGGATATTCCGGTGAATTGTCCAGGTAGTGCTGACTTAGATCCGCTTGAAGAAGAGGTTGTACAAATTAACTAAACTGGATGACGGCTTATTTAGCCCCATCTTTATTTTAACAAGGAGACCATATGAAAAAGCAAGCTTCCGACATGGGTCGTCGCCAAATGCTCAAAGCATTAGCGCTCGGCAGTGCGGCAGGTGCTGTGGCCAGTGTCAGTGCACCCGCACTTGCTCAAGT
The DNA here is from genome assembly GCF_040309945.1 of Shewanella sp. AC34-MNA-CIBAN-0136. Taxonomy (NCBI): domain Bacteria; kingdom Pseudomonadati; phylum Pseudomonadota; class Gammaproteobacteria; order Alteromonadales; family Shewanellaceae; genus Shewanella; species Shewanella sp. AC34-MNA-CIBAN-0136. The sequence goes on from NZ_JBEOPJ010000020.1 coordinate 22,928, forward strand.
CACTAAACCGTCTACAGAAGAGCCTACGGGCAATAACTATCGCGAAACTGAGCATATTCGCAATTACTATGCTTCGTTAAGCAAATAACAAAGGAGAGTGTGTGATGCGATTAACCCGCAAAACAGACACGGCCACTAAAGCTGAAAAGTCAGGCCTAGGTCTTAACCGACGTCAATTCCTCAAGTCTGCCAGTTTGGCGACCGGTGGTATTGCAGCGGCTTCAATGCTTGGCGCAGGTATGATGCGTAAAGCAGAAGCTAAAGATGTACCGCACAATGCACCTACCGAAATAAAACGAACTATTTGTTCACATTGTTCAGTAGGTTGTGGTGTGTATGCTGAAGTTCAAAATGGTGTGTGGACAGGGCAAGAGCCTGCGTTCGATCATCCATTTAACCAAGGTGGACATTGTGCTAAAGGCGCAGCATTACGTGAGCATGGTCACGGTGAAAAACGCTTAAAATACCCAATGAAGCTAGAAGGTGGTAAATGGAAGCGTCTATCATGGGATCAAGCCATAAATGAAGTAGGCGACAAAATGGAGTCGATTCGTCAAGAGTCTGGTCCTGATTCAGTTTACTTTATGGGTAGTGCTAAATTTTCAAACGAACAAGCTTATATGTATCGCAAATTAGCAGCAATGTGGGGCACTAACAACGTCGATCACTCTGCTCGTATTTGTCACTCTACCACGGTAGCCGGTGTTGCAAACACTTGGGGCTACGGTGCGCAAACTAACTCGTTTAACGACATTCGCAATTCAAAATGCATGATGTTTATTGGATCTAACCCATGTGAAGCTCACCCAGTGGCGATGCAACACATTTTGATTGGTAAAGAACGCGGTGCCAAAATCATCGTAGTTGATCCACGTTTTACCCGTACAGCGGCTAAGTCTGATGAATATGTCCATATTCGTCCAGGTACTGACATTCCATTTATTTATGGTCTGCTATGGCACATTTTCGAAAACGACTGGCAAGATGATTCGTTCATTTCTCAACGTGTATACGGCATGGAACGTATCCGAGAAGAAGTGAAAAAATACACTCCAGAAGAAGTCGAACACATTGCCGGTGTGCCAAAAGCACAAATGTACCGTGTCGCTAAAATGATGGCAGAAACTAAGCCTGGCACTATCGTTTGGTGTATGGGTGGTACTCAGCATCACATTGGTAATGCTAACACTCGTGCTTACTGTATTTTACAGCTTGCCCTTGGCAACATGGGTATCGAAGGCGGCGGAACTAACATTTTCCGTGGTCACGATAACGTACAGGGTGCGACTGACTTTGGTTTGTTATTTGATAACTTACCTGGTTATTACGGCTTAACGTCTGGCGCATGGGACCATTGGGCTAATGTGTGGGACCTTGAACCAAAGTGGATCACCGAGCGTTTTGACCAAGGTGAATACTTAGGTCAATCGCCACAAACATCTGCGGGTATTCCTTGTTCGCGTTGGCATGATGGTGTGTTAGAAGACAAAACCAAGATTGCTCAACGAGACAATATTCGTCTGGGGTTCTTTTGGGGTCAGTCAGTTAACACCGAAACTCGCGGTCGTGAAATCCGTGAAGCACTGAATAAAATGGATACCATTGTGGTCGTTGATCCATTCCCAACCATGGCGGGTGTTATGCACGAACGCCAAGATGGAGTGTATTTATTACCTGCGGCAACTCAGTTTGAAACCTACGGTTCGGTTTCAGCCTCCAACCGTTCACTGCAGTGGCGTACGCAAGTTATCGAACCATTATTTGAGTCATTACCTGATCACACCATCATGTATAAACTGGCCAAAAAATGGGGCGTTGCGGATCAATTCTGTAAGCACATCAAGGTTAATGGCGATGAGCCATTAGTGGAAGACATTACCCGTGAATTTAACACCGGTATGTGGACTATTGGTTATACAGGCCAAAGCCCTGAGCGTTTGAAAATGCACCAAGAAAACTGGGGCACATTCGACGTTAACTCACTTGAAGCACCCGGCGGCCCAGCTAAAGGCGAAACCTATGGTTTACCTTGGCCATGTTGGGGTACACCAGAGCAGAAACACCCTGGTTCTCAAATCTTGTACCGCACCGGACGTGAAGTTAAAGACGGTGGTGGTAACTTCCGTGCACGTTATGGTGTTGAACACGAAGGCAATAACATTCTGGCTGAAGGCTCTTTCTCAAAAGGCTCTGAAATTGAAGATGGTTACCCAGAGTTTACCGCCGACATGCTTAAGCAGCTTGGCTGGTGGGACGACCTAACAGCAGAAGAAAAAGTCAAAGCTGAAGGTAAAAACTGGAAAACTGATATCTCTGGCGGTATTCAACGTGTGGCAATTAAGCATGGTTGTATTCCTTACGGTAACGCTAAAGCGCGTTGTATTGTGTGGAACTTCCCTGACGATATTCCATTGCATCGAGAACCGTTATACACCCCTCGTCGTGACTTAGTGGCTAAATACCCTACTTATGAAGACCGTATGGTGGCTCGTCTACCAACGCTTTATAAAACAATTCAAGACAAGGATTTTGCTACCGACTATCCACTTGCCGTAACAACCGGACGTTTGGTTGAATACGAAGGTGGTGGTGAAGAAACCCGTTGTAACCCTTGGCTTGCTGAATTGCAGCAAGAAATGTTTATCGAGATCAATCCAGCAGACGCTGCAGATCGCGGTTTACGTGATGGCGATGACGTATTTGTTCACAGTCCAGAAGGTGCAAAAATTACTGTTAAGGCAATGGTTACACCACGTGTTATTGCAGGTGAATGTTTTATGCCATACCACTTTGCAGGCGTATTTGAAGGCAAGAGTTTAGCCAAAAACTACCCTGAAGGAACCGTGCCTTATGTGATTGGCGAATCTGCCAATACCGTAATGACCTATGGTTATGATGTCGTAACGCAAATGCAAGAGACCAAGTCTAGCTTGTGTCAAATAAGCAAAGCCTAAACACTTGATGAGGAGATAAGCCATTATGGCAGTCATGAAATTTCTGTGTGACACCAAACGCTGCATCGAGTGTAACGGTTGCGTCACAGCATGTAAAAACGAAAACGACTCTGCTTTAGAGTGGGGTATTCAGCGTCGCCGCGTGGTAACGCTTAATGATGGTGAACCAGGAGAAGCGTCAATCTCAGTAGCATGTATGCATTGTACCGATGCACCATGTATGGCTGTATGTCCGGCCGACTGTTTCTACCGTACCGAAGACGGCATTGTGCTACATAACAAAGATACGTGTATCGGTTGTGGCTATTGCTTCTATGCCTGCCCATTTGGTGCACCGCAGTTCCCTAAGAAGTCTGCATTTGGTAGCCGTGGCAAAATGGATAAGTGTACTTTCTGTGCTGGTGGCCCAGAAGAAGATCATTCAGAAGCCGAGCGTCTAAAATACGGTTCAAACCGTATTGCAGAAGGCAAATTACCAATGTGTGCAGAGCTTTGTTCAACCAAAGCATTGTTAGCCGGCGATGCAGGCATAGTGTCTGACATTTACCGTCAACGTATGGCTGCACGCGGTAATCCAAATGTAATTTGGGGCTACAATCCTAAAACAGGCGAAATGATCTAACCCAGAGCAATGGCTGCGATAATTTTCGCAGTCATATAAGGAGTGACAATGTTAACTTTAACGTTAAACAAATCACTGCGCAGGATGTTTGCTCTGTTGGTTCTGTGTATGGGATTGGGGTTGGTTACATCAATGGTGTATGCCGCCGATGAACAATCAAGTCAGCAACAAGCAAAGTCTAAAACCAGTGATGCAGATCTCTGGCGCGCAGTAAAAGCCGGCGAACCGGGATACAGTACAGACAAAGGCCTTGATGCTGATGTTCTGATAAATGTATCGGGTAATGAAGGCAAGATATTGCGAAATACCTACCTGAAACCCGCACTCGGCTTAGCCGTTGTCGGTGTTTTTGCAGCCTTTTTAGTGTTTTACTTCGTTAATGGTCCATCTAAACTGAGTAAAGGCTTTTCGGGCAAAATGGTACTTCGTTGGAGTAAAAGTGATCTCTGGTTACATTGGACTATGGCAGTTTCATGCTTAATCATGATGTTAACCGGTATAATCATTATGCTCGGACGCCATTTCTTAGCCCCTTATGTCGGTGACGGTATTTGGGCGGGGATCATCGCCTTTAGCAAGTTTGCCCATGACTGGTCTAGCCCCATTTTTATGGTGTCTTGGCTGTTGTGTGTTATCAAATGGATGCCACTACAAACCTTCAAAATGTATGACTTGAAATGGTTTTTAGTGGTGGGTGGCTACATTAATTTTGGTCCGTTTAAAGGCAAACATCCAGACAGTGGATTTGCTAACGCGGGTGAAAAAATGTGGTTTTGGACCTTAGCTATTTTTGGTCTAAGCATCAGCATAACAGGCATAATGTTAGTGTTTCCAACACTGGATTTACCGCGCGAACTGTCAATGCTCGCCTTACTTGTACATGGCTTAAGTGCGACGATTCTAATCGCATTTACCATAGTACATATTTGGATGGCGACCGTACTCAGTGAAGGCGGTATGGAGTGTATGGTATCTGGCTATTGTGACGAAAACTGGGCTTCGCAGCACCACAATGTGTGGTACGACGAAATCAAAGCCGATGGCAGTTTAAAATACAAAGAGTAGCCCTGCTTTCTGGTGTTAATGCACCAGGTTGATGGCAGAGATAAAACACCTTGTTGGGTAACTAACAAGGTGTTTTTTATTGCTGCAGGTACATTAATAAGTTTTGGGATGCAGGTAATGAATCGAATTGATTGCAGTAGATGATGGCGGTTTAATTTGAATCACTGTTCAAACTCAGTTAGTGTGCAGGATATTATTAAATCACTAGAAAACGAGTCGCTCTATAGGCTTGTTGTGTGACCAAACTAAAAGACAAACAATGATAGCCATTTCTCGAAATATTCAATTTTTACTCTTTGCCTTTATATTGGCAGGTTGTTCTACTATCCAATCAGGTAGTGGAGATATGATAGGTTTCACTGAGTCAGGTAAAGCCTCGTACTATAGTGATATACATCAAAACAACAAGACTGCAAGCGGTGATATCTATCAGCATAATCAAAAAACCGCTGCGCATAAAACGCTACCATTTGGCTCTAATGTCAAAGTGACTAATACCCATAATGGTAAAAGTGTTATCGTTAAAATTAATGACCGTGGTCCGTTTGTTAGAGGGCGCATCATTGATCTTTCAAAGTCTGCCTTCAGCAGTATTGGCAATATATCTAGTGGTTTAATTGACGTTAACATTGAAGTCGTTCGTTAGCACTTTTCTATGGCGCAATATGTCTTGCTGACCTGGCATCGAAGATAATCCAGCTTGCTAATCAACTGGCCGTATGGTCGGTTTCGTAGGCGAACGTTTAACATATGGTTTGGTTTCGCTTTCTTTAGCTGAGCTTTTATAAGAGTCGGTTTAACAGTAAGTCATTATTTAAATTGTAATGTAATAGGCTGCGAAATTAACCAGATTAAAAAACTATGTGGAAGTGTTGCAGAAGATATGATCGAGATTGAATATTCTATAGGTGAATTAAAAACGTCGATGCTTGTTGTCGAAGCACATCGTTTTTACCTTATTACAAAGGAATGGATAAAGGCTGTAGATCTGAATGTGAGTGACCAAATATTAGCCTGCAGTGATGCAGTAGCTAAGATAGAAAGCATAAATAAAGTTGAAAGTTCAGCCCATTGCCGCGATTTAAAAATAAGCCATAATCATAATTATTTTGTCACCACAGCGCGTCCTGCGTTTCATGACACTCTCTGTGATAGAGCCCCAGCCGATAAGCTTGAACGTATTGCATACGAGCTGGCCAATAGGCCCTCAAATTTTCCCGATGGTAAACCAACCGGTCACCACGGTGGCCCTTGGGCCGCGGCTAAATATTTACACCGCGATCCCAGCAAAGAAGTCATCGGCTGGGGCTGTGCCAATGACAACATGTGCGCAGAAGATGCAGCTATAAGTGATTTAAGACAAAAAGTGGGTAATGTCGTTGAATTACATCGAGGTAATGTAGATATTTCACACGCATATTTGAGGAAATATACCAAAAAGGGTCGTTTTGTGAATAAAATGAGCCCTTGTGTTTACTGTCGTGATAATTATGGCAGCGCGCTAAATGACACCACTGAAGGCGTGAGTAATTTGCCTAAAGAAGGTCGTGGCTATTTACCCGCGTTAGATAAATAATTCCTAGCAACATTTTTCCCATCATTTATGAAGTCCACAACACTATTTGTTTACCAAATTAACCTGAGCTGTCTAAGGCTAAAGCCGTGTCCGCTGTTTTGAATACAATGGCGCAGTGGGAATATTGTCGAATAAGCGCGTTAAGTTGATTTGCAACCAATGTCCTTTTACTTCAAATTGGTGATAAGCGCTTCTTGAGGTGCAAAACACAATCGCAGCACTACGTTACTTCACAACTAAGGGGGTTATTTGAATATTTCAGAATCACATAAAAAAGAGCTTTTAGTTGCTAAATCACTATTAGAAAATCCTGGTCTAGCGGTAAAAATAACTAATTTAATCGGTACCCCTATTGAGAAAGGGTTAGCGCTTCTACCGGATAACTGGAATAAAAATATCGCTAAAGTGACCGAAAAGTCGCTAATTAAAGCGTCTGAAGCGGCAATATTTACCATGAAAGATATTCCCGGAGAAGAATCGTCCAATCTTTGGCATAAATTAGGCGTTGCTGCGAGTGGTGGTGTGGGCGGTTTCTTTGGATTAGCTGCGATAGCGGTTGAACTTCCTATTTCGACATCAATCATGCTGCGTTCTATAGCTGATATTGCTCGTAGTGAAGGTGAGTTTATTACTACTCTAGAAACAAAAATGGCTTGTTTGGAGGTGTTCGCGCTGGGTGGCGAAAGTGATTTAGATGATGGTAGTGAATCGGGATATTTTGCAGTAAGAGCCGCCCTAGCAAAATCAGTATCTGAAGCCGCTGAGTTTATGGTCAAAAAAGGTATTACCGATGAAGCCGCGCCTATTTTAGTCAAACTTATTACTAAAATCGCTGAAAAATTTGGTGTTCAAGTGACTCAAAAAGCAGCGGCACAAGCTGTACCTGCTATCGGTGCGGCAGGCGGTGCCATAATCAATACTTTGTTTATTGATCACTTTCAAGATATGGCCCGAGGTCATTTTATTGTGCGAAAATTAGAGCGTATATATGGGTATGAAACTGTAAAAAGTGCTTATCAGTCGTTACCTAAAAATGGTAATCAATAACCATAATTCGTGAAATTAACCCGTTTTTATTCGGCTAGTAAATGACAAGTGTGCTTTGAATTTTGGCAATAATTTTGATTTGGATTTACTTATTCCATCGGTTAATCCTAGTAGAGGTTCAATAAGCATCGCAGTAGACCATCAATACATGACTTATTAATAATGTATTGATGGTCATTTGTGAGGCGGCAACGTTTGTTGAATTGATGATATAAAGCATCTATTCTTTATGTACTTAAATGGGACCTCAAGCTAAATTTAAGCCAGAAAAGGATATCAATATGACACTGCACGGACCGGAACAGACCGAAAATACCCAATCGACAATAACCAGTGATTCAAAGTGTGGCGACAAGGTTGAGAAGCGTGAAGTACGCGAGAGTCAGCCGACGCAACCAGAGATATCGCTGACAGGATCTGAGCGTGATGCAGTGATTGAACATGGCAGTCTTTCATCGCTTACGGTTTATTCTATTATTTTGCGTGAAGGCCAGGAAGAACTCGATCGACCGTTGATGTCGTTGTGGTGGTCAGGAATAGCGGCTGGTATCGGCATTTCAGCGTCTGTTTTGGCCGAAGGTATTATCCGCAGCAACATAGGCTCCGATCATCCTTATTTGTCTATCATCGAAAGCCTTGGCTACACTTTTGGTTTTGTCTTAGTCATTCTCGCAAGGCTGCAACTTTTTACTGAGAACACCATCACCGTGGTGCTGCCGCTACTCGCTAACACCACAAAGCATCTTCTTGTTTGCACCGCTCGCTTATGGGGAATTGTGTTAGCAGCAAATTTTGTTGGCACGTTTTTCACGGCGGCAATTGTCGTGCACGGTAACATACTGACAGAAGACATCCTTACCGCTATCCTCCAGATATCTCGCCATGTTGCAGAGTTAACGCCTTCAGAGACATTAATGCGCGGCATACCAGCGGGCTTTTTTATTGCCGCACTGGTGTGGATGCTACCCTCGGCAAAAGGGTCTGAAGTGTTGGTCATTATTATGTTTACATGGCTCATTGCTGCTGGAGAATTTACTCACGTTATTGCCGGGTCTAATGAAATATTTAGTTTGGTACTTAATGGTGAAATGAATTTTTTTACTGCGTTGTCGCACCATATTGGCCCTATGTTAGTGGGTAACATCATTGGCGGTACAGGGCTGTTTGCGATGTTAGCTTATGGCCAAGTTCGACAAGAGATGTAGGTTTACGGTTGAAAAAAGCGAGGTTGTTTTCAATCAAAATGGCTGTCATGGTGCGTTTTGTTGTTTGTGAATGATTTATTTGAATGAGGGTAATATGAAGAAATTTTGTTTGGTATTAATGACGCTATTTGCGGTGGTATCACAGGCATTGGCTGCAAGTCCGGTTAAGTATAATAAAGAGTTAGATGGGTTTGATTATCCCTTTGAAGTTAAAACATTTAATGTTAACTCGCAAAATAAAGATTTAAAAATGCGTTATATGGATATTGGTGATAAAAATGCAGACAAAGTCATCGTGTTGTTGCATGGTAAAAATTTCTCAGGCTATTACTGGGAAAGGATTGCCAATGACTTGCTAAAAAGAAAATACCGAGTCGTTATTCCAGATCAAATCGGTTTTGGTAAATCTTCAAAACCAAATGCTTATCAGTATAGTTTCGGCCAATTAGCTTTAAATACCAAGTTATTATTGGACAGTTTAGATGTCAAAAAATTTGATCTTGTTGGTCACTCAATGGGCGGGATGTTAGCGACTACATTTGCGGTTAATTATTCTAGTGCGGTTAATAAATTGATTCTGATTAACCCTATTGGTTTAGAAGATTACGGCAAATATGTGCAGTTTAAAGATGTTAACTTTTTTTATAAAAATGAGCTCGCTAAAACACTCGATAAAGCGAGAAACTATCAGAAGAAAAATTATTATGATGGCAAATGGTCAAGCGAATACGAGAAGCTGTTAGAGCCTGTGAGAGGAATGCTTGCTGGGGATGATTGGCAAGTTGTTGCTTGGAATAATGCCTTAACTTACGGCCCGATTTTTTCAGAAAACATTGTCGATAGGTTTTCACAAATTAACAATGAAACAGTGCTTATTATTGGCACCAGAGATAAAACCGGCCCAGGTAGAGGGTGGTTAAAAGAAGGTGTAACCAGAACATTAGGCGACTATAAAAATCTGGGTATTAATACTCAGAAATTGATTAAAGGTTCAAAACTGATTGAGTTGGATGGGTTGGGTCATATGCCCCAGTTTGAAGACTATGATGTTTTCATAAAAGCATTTCATCAGGCTCTTGAGCAATAATAAACATAAAACCTGGCTTAAATCTCTAGCATTTTTTGTGTATTCGCTGCACTTATTATGGCCAAAAATGGTTCCATAATTGTATGGCTTAAACCGATTATGGCAAATTACTGCGGCGTTATACCTTTTAAAGGATTAAAACATGTCTTTGCTGCTAACTGTTTTAGCAACCACACTGCTTGCTGGTTTGGCTATGCCATTAGGCGCTTTAATTGCCCATTTTGAGAACGTGAGCAGTGAGTGGCTCGAACAGGAATTTAGGCACAGTGTCATGGCTTTTGGCGGCGGTGCTTTATTGTCAGCGGTTGCTTTGGTTTTGGTGCCAGAGGGCATAGCGAGTCTTAAGCCATTACCTGCTTGTATGTGGCTTATGGCTGGTGGACTGAGTTTTATGGCCCTTGATATTTACCTTAACAAAATAGATACCCCAGCCTCTCAACTAGCAGCCATGCTGGCAGATTTTATTCCAGAATCAATCGCTTTGGGTGCTGCATTTGCGACAGGAAGTAACAACGCGTTCTTATTGGCAGCGTTAATCGCGTTACAAAATGTGCCAGAAGGATTTAGTGCCTACCGTGAATTAAATGCATCTTCTGCGTATAAACCCCAAAAAATAATCATCATGTTTTGTTTAATGGCAATGCTGGGTCCCATAGCTGCAATGTGTGGTTATTTGTGGTTATCAGAGTCACCAGAAATTATTGCGGCAGTGATGCTTTTCGCATCAGGCGGTATTCTCTACTCCATATTTCAAGATTTGGCTCCTCAGGTAAAACTTGAAAAACGTTGGGCACCGCCAATGGGAGCTGTATTTGGTTTTGGTCTTGGTATGTTGGGATTAATGTTAACCACGTCATGATCTCTGTGCTACATAGTCGTGCTAAATAATTCTGCAAGCATCAACGTAATGAACTGGGAATAAAAACAAATGGATTACATCAATTTATCTTATCTGCATTTAGTCACTGTAGTGCCGGCATTTTTCATTGGCACTTATTTACTTATTGTTAGAAAAGGTACACCTAAACACAAAGCATTAGGCAAAATTTATATGGTGTTGATGTTGTTCACTGCCATCGTGTCACTGTTTATGCCTGCTCAACTCGGAAGTCGCTTTTTGAATCACTTTGGCTATATTCATTTGTTAAGTCTTCTAACGCTTTACGCTGTTCCTGCTGGCTATTTTTATATTAAAAAAGGCAATGTTCGGGGACACAAACGAAGCATGATTATATTGTATTGTGGTGGTCTCATTGTCGCGGGTACCTTTGCTTTTATGCCTGGTAGATTATTGAATGATTGGATTTTTAGCTAACCAGTTGATTAACTGTAATACGCTTTTAAACTTTATTATCCATGATGAGTTTAACGATGAAAGTGGATGACATGGTTAAACATAAACGGGTGGACTCATGAAATACCAGTTTGGCTCAGGCACTGTATCAGATATTTTGGCGGTATTAGCGCAAATTCCAGAGTTTGAAAAAGCAATGTCTGTGGACCTTATCGAAAACCGATTAGCAGGCAAAAACTATCTGATTTTAGTGGCAGGATTAGATAACAAGCCTGTGGGGTTTAAAGTGGGCTATACGTTATCTGATGGTCAGTTTTACAGCTGGTTAGGCGGTGTAGTTCCTGAGCATCGCAACATGAAAGTTGCTTCTCAGCTGCGACTTATTCAAGAGTCTTGGGCGATTGATAATGGCTTTAAATCTATTAGTGTTAAATCGATGAATCAATTTCCTGCCATGTTACAGATGCTTATCGCGAGTGGTTATCAAATCTGCGGTTATGAGGATAATGGGTCAATAACCGACAGTAAGATCGAGTTTATTAAATTTTTACAAACACCGTAAAATAAATAACCCCGCGTAAAGCTCGAGCCTTCCTTATGTTGCCTGTTATCGCGACTTACTATTAGTAAATGAACAGATAAACGCCCTATGAAAGCTCTGAAGCTATGAGAGATTACCGCGATTCACTCAATGGTATGACTTGTGTGTATGATGATAATAAATACTGCAGGGTTTGACGTGGCTCAGGTAGAATGCCGGCACTTAGCTTTTTCATTTTTAGGCGTATTGTAGATGCAAATCAATCGTGTACTTCTGACCGCAGTTGGTAGTGTTTTACTGGCTATGGTGACCATTCAATCCGGCGCTTCTTTAGCAAAGCAACTTTTTCCCTTGGTTGGGCCTGAAGGTACTACTGCATTACGTTTAGGTTTTGCGGCTGCCGTACTTTGGTTGGTGTTTCGTCCATGGAGAGCATTACCCCAAGGCCGTGATTGGCGGAGTATTATTATTTATGGCCTGTGTTTAGGCGGGATGAATATCCTGTTTTACTTAGCCATTGAACGGATTCCACTTGGCATAGCTGTAGCATTAGAGTTTACCGGCCCTTTGGCGGTGGCTTTATTTAGCTCTAAGCGAAAAAGCGATCTGTTTTGGGTTGCCTGCGCCATAGCGGGAATTTTACTGTTGATGCCTGATTTATCGAGTGCACAAGGGCTTGATCTTGTTGGTGCATTAATGGCATTAGGTGCAGGCGCGTGTTGGGCTGGTTATATCTTATTTGGTACTCGTACAGGCAAGCAAGCTTCTGGTGGTATTACTGTAGCGCTGGGGATGACAGTGGCTGCCATTGTGCTTGTGCCTGTTGGCGCAATAAGCCAAGGCTTAGCGTTGATTAGCTGGGAAGTGTTGCCTCTTGGCTTATTGGTAGGGGTGCTTTCTAGCGCCTTACCTTATTCTTTGGAAATGATAGCCCTTAGAAACATGCCAACACAAGCCTTTAGCGTGCTAATGAGTTTAGAACCTGCGATTGCTGCATTGGCTGGATTTATTATTTTAAGTGAGCAATTAACCTTGCTACAGTGGTCTGCCATTGGTTTGGTGATTATTGCCTCAATAGGCAGTAGTTTCACGCCTAAAAAAGCCGTTGAGATGGGCGTATAAGACTGAGCCGTCGTTTCGTTTTAACTTCTATTTATTGATATTATTAGAAAAGTCAGTGGAGTTATCCACTGACTTTTTTATCCCTTGTTAACGGCTATTTTATTGCTGCTTCAATGGCTTCATTTCCGCTCTTTGCATTTCTCTTGGGATCGGCTTACCGGGTTTTCCTGGCTTGACTGGCTTTAAGTGTTTTTTACTCGACGGTACACAGAACAGCTCTCGTTGATCATTGACTATCTGATCCGGTGCAAATTGGTTATTGATTTCTAGATTGTAGTTTCTCACTTTGCTTTGCTTGATTAAGTCATAACAAACCATATGGCGCTTTTCATTTCGAATTTTATACATCTTGTCGTTGTGGATCTTGCTTGAAGGATTACATAACAATACTGGCTTACCCAAAACCGCACGCGTTTTACCAAACTGATCTTCTATCATGATGGTTTCTTCACGAAGAGCATCTCCTTTCTGCACGCCATAACATTGGAAGTGCTCACCAGGCATATCAACAGCAACAGGGATCTCTTTAACGATATCACCACAGGCAGCGGTAAAAACCGAATATGTTTTTTTGGCTAAATTACTTGTCGACCAAGCCCAGCGGAAATTATTCGCATTGACATTACTGGCTAGAGGGAAGTTCATTGTTCCCCAGGGTGAGGTGCCTCCTGCGACAGAGCCGGGGAATAAATAGGGAGACGGAGCATTAGATAACGATCCTGCTATCAACGTATTAATTTGGCTCGTATTAGGCCCGCCGGTTTGTGCCCAACCAGACGATGGGATCGTTGATTGATATGCTTTAAAGTGGCCAGAACCAGTATAAATAGTATTGTCACCTTTGAATATGGCTGCCATGCCTTGTGAAACCTGACCATCTCCCCAAGCAATAACGCTCACCGAACAGGTCTCTAACGACTGCGGGCTGCTATCGATGTCAAACTTGAATGATTCGATTTTTTTCCAATTACTGCCATTGGCACCACGGTAAACCACCGTAGGTGTACTACCATTACCTGGTGAATGTACCACAATGAAATCATTGTCTGCGGTGACGTTAGCGGTTATTGGGGTTGCTGCGACCATAGTTGATGCACTCATTAGGCACATACTGATTAATGTTTTTTTGAGTATACTCATCCTGACTTTCCTTATTCTGGTTTAGTAAATGTTTGAATCATGCTTAATGACTTAAGCTGAATTAAAACTAACAGTTAAGATGAAAAAGTCAGTAAAGTTAGAGGGTTAAAAAGGGGGTGTTTTGTGTTTTACCCAAATTTACCCTAGTATTTAGTGGACTATAAAAATGGAAATGCATAGCGTCTAAGATGATGCATTCATTCTAAAAAGGATATTTTATGAAATACATATTACCCCTAGTCACTTTGCTTAGTTGTGTTGGTAGCGCATCTGCACACCAACTTGCATTTAATGAGCTCACACCAGTCAGCACGGCGATTAAAACCGAAATCACTTTTGAATTGAGCGAGATGGATATGATTAAACAGTATCATTACCGTGCTCAGTACTTTGATATTGAAAAGTGGATGATGAGTAAACAACTGACATTACACAATGATCATGCAGTTGCAACACATGGTGCACCGCAGTCGATGAATACTCGTCAGATGCAGCAACCGGAAGTCGAAATAGATGAGTTAGGTGGCTTTCATGGTGTGATAGACCCATTCACTAAGTTACAAGGCAATAATGTTAATTCACCAGATCTTAATAGCGTGACAAATCGAATCAACATAGCAGGGCTTGTGGCTGTGTCGATGTGTAATGCTTATGCTTCGATTAATATCAAAGATCAAAACAATAATCTAATGCCTAAGTTTATTGCACCCAATAGCTTTTTAGTGGGGATCAACCCTGCGACAGCACAGCAAAGTGATTATTCGTTATCCGAAGGAATAAAATTTAGTTGTGTGTATAAAAATGTACTCAAGCCAGCAGTCAGAGACAGTGTGCACGACATTAAATTACAGCAACCATTACTCAAAAAAGGCGGGTAAGCCCGAAAGTAACAGATTACGTTGTTTCTAAAGACTCGCTCTTGATCACTTGCATTATTCGGTCAAGGTGCGAGGTCAGTAATGTTCTATCATCGTTAGACAAATTGCATTCAGATAAAATGAAGTGACATGTTTTAACCACATTACGCCAGCGTGGATTAGCGGGTAATTTTTTTACCTGTAGGTATTTATCTAAAGAACGTGTTCTTAGACGGCCAGAATCGATAGATATAGTCCAAATTTGGCTTCTATCGGCTAATTCTACTTTATTCGTTTTAGTGCTTTTCTCCCAAATACTGATGCAATCAATCATAGTATTTACTAATAACTCCGCAAAAGAAGCTGTCAATTCAGAAGGCGATAATGGCGTAGATTCCTGTTGCTGGGCGTCGTCTTGCTCTGCTGTATCGTCATTAGATAATAAAAACAATTGCTGCTTATGTGACTCTATTATGGTCATTAAATGCTGCTGGGCTTTACGTTTTCTATAAATATAAAAGCTCACAATAAAGCCGACTAACAAGCCAACACTGGTGATGCCAAGGATTAAATTAAGTAATTTATCAATTTTTTGGCTCTTCTGTTGGCTGACAATTTGCTCTTCTGCTAACGCTCGTTGCACGCGTTCATTCTCTATATCGCTTTGAATGACTTTAATGTTCTCACTGTATTTTTTCTCCAATAAGGTCTCATGCAACTGTTGATATTTCTTTAGATAAACCAGGGACTCATAAGGGCGGCCATTGTCATAATATAACTCGCTTGCGTAGTGATAAATGTTCATTTTTTGCAATGAATCTTGTTTGGTGTCGCTATAGTCCATTGCGCTTTCAATAAATTTTATTGCCTGAGTCGCATCTTTTTGATGTGTGGCTATTTGGGCTTTTAAATAGAAAATTACGTCATGAAACGAATGGTCATCGCGGGTTAAATATTCCGATAATGTGTTGGCGACATCTAGAGCGGGCGTAAATTCATTAGCATTGATATGGATGGTGGCTACATTAATGAGCGCAGAAAGCCTGTCGTCACCGACAAGGTTATCGTTGTAGGCTTCGATGACCTTATTACTGTAGAAGTTTTTCTTATTAAACTGGTTGTTTATATTATATATCTCAGCAAGGTTTCCGTAGAGATGCGACATATAACCGATAACATGAATATCTACATTATGACTGGTGTAGCGTAAGTAATGCTCCAGTGAGAGTTCAAAATAGCGCTGGGATTCTTTAAATTTTTCGAGTTTTTTATAAATTAGACCAAGGTTGTTGAGGGTTATCGCAGTATTAAAGTCATTACCTAGAGCCTCTTTAATCGCTAAACTCTTCTGGTAGTAACTCAATGCTTTGTCATATTGATTCAAATACTGTTCAGTTAGTGCTAAATCGTTATAGCTTTTAGCCAACCAAATATCTGACTCTTGGGTTTTAGCAATGCTAAAAGCTTGTTCAAATAAGGTTTTAGCTTCTTGATAGGACTTTCTATAAAGTTTTTCCGCGGCTTTCTTACGTAACCAAAGATATTGAATATCGACATTTTGAGTAAATGCAGCGCTGTTTTTAACCTCATCAAGCATTTGTTCCGCAGCTACCTTATCACCTAACTCTTGGTAAATATCATATAAGGTTAGTTGTAACTTGGCGGCAACGATGGGGTATTTATCAATGTCTAATATTTTGAATTGTTGGCTGCAAAAGCCCAAGCTGGCTTGGGGGGGCACCTGTTTTATACGGGCTTTACATTGCTCTAATGCTGAACTGGTTTGTTGTTTCGTTTCTTCTTGGGCTGTTAACTTAGCCGCCGTTGCAGGTATATGCATCGAGCATAACGATAACAATACACATAGAAAAACTGCTGTAAGTCCCTTCACTCAACCACCAAGTCCAATCATTAATATTGTTTAAGTCTTATTACACCGTCAAATAGGTGTAATGTCAGTTAACATATTAACAACATAAACCGATAGCCAACGTAAATACAAGAGATAGTAGCGATTGACCATGTGCAGAGCTAAGTAACAGATCTAAAATCGAAGACTGTTTTTTTATTGTTTAGTCTTTATACTTGCCGGCTGTTTTGTCTTGGTAAAATGTGAAAAATGAAAAGTTGGATATTTTTGAGTGTGGCCATTTTAACTGAAGTTGTGGCAACTTCTGCGCTTAAAGCCAGTGATGGATTTTCAAAATTGGCGCCTTCAATCGTAGTTATTGTGGGCTACGTGTTGTCTTTTTATTTTTTATCCTTAGCACTAAAAGGTATTCCTGTTGGTATTGCTTATGCGACGTGGGCTGGGTTGGGTATTGTGTTAATTACAGCTATCGCTTGGGTGATGTATGGGCAAAAACTCGATTTAGGTGCGCTGGTGGGTATGACGTTCATTTTAATTGGTGTCGTTGTGATGAATTTATTCTCAAACGTTACGCCGCATTAGTATTAGCGTTAGTACATCACAAATAACATAGACATTGCGTAGCCGAATCCTTGTGTTTTTCTCCACTTTTTCCCCCACTTTTCGAGCCGACGGTACCCATTTCTCGTTAATAGTGCTAATGCGCAGCGTTTTTAGGCACAACAAAAAGGGGCTTAACAATGATAGTCATTGTTAAGCCCCTTTTTGTTTAGTGTTAGTCATAGTCTTGGATGTAGCCGCTCAAGCCTAAGCGATGAATGGGTTGATCGCCTAGGTTGTAAGCACTACTACCACGCCATATCTAAAATCTTACGGCTGGTAGCTAAATCGACTTGGCCGCTTTCAGATAATGCCGTCATACCGTGTGCTTCTAAAGCATCTACTACTAGGCTAAGTTGTTCTTGCGTTACACCGTGATCGCGTAAACGTACTGGTAACCCCACTTGCTTGAAGAAAGCCTCTGTTTTATCAATGGCTTGATCTACACGGCTAGCCTCATCACCTTCAGTGATATCCCAAACACGTGCTGCGTATTGCACTAATTTAGCGTGTTTTTGCTCTTTCAGCACACGCCATAGTGATGGCAATACAACGGCTAACGTTTGTGCGTGGTCGATATGGAATAGCGCAGTTAGCTCATGTCCAATCATGTGAGTAGACCAATCTAATGGCACGCCAGTGCCTATCATGCCGTTTAGGGCAGATGTTGCACTCCACATTAAGTTAGCGCGGGCATCGTAGTTCGTAGGCTCTTCAACAGTGATAGGACCAATTTCAATGAGGGTACGCATAATACCTTCTGCCATGCGGTCTTGTACGCGGGCATCAACTGGGTAAGTCGCATATTGCTCAAGCACATGCACAAATGCATCGACAACACCGTTTGCAACTTGAATTTTTGGTAAGCTGAACGTTAATTCAGGATCAAGCATGGCAAATGTTGGGTAGGCACATGGGTGATTTACTGGGAACTTACCACCTTGATAGCTTACGACTGCAAAGGCGTTCATTTCTGAACCCGTAGCCGGCAGGGTAGCAATAACGCCAAGTGGAATAACCTTGTCATTCGCCACTGGAACTGGTGTAAAGCCGTGATGTAATAAGCTTGCCGTGTCGCCATCAAACTGAGTTGCAAGGGCGATAAATTTGGTGCCGTCCATCACTGAACCACCACCAACAGCGAGTAAGAAGTCGATGTTTTCTTTACGGGCAACGTCAACTGCTTTAATCAGTGTGTCGTACTTAGGATTAGCTTCAATACCGCCAAATTCAAATACTGTGCGGTTACCTAATGCTGCTTTGACTTTATCTAGTGTGCCGAAACGTTGTACGCTGCCGCCACCGTAAGTGATTAATACTCGCGCATTGGCTGGGACAAGTTGGTCTAACTCTGCAATACGGTCTTTACCGAAAACAACATGAGTAGGGTTACGATAATCAAAATTAAGCATAATTGGTGCCTTTTGGTTTAGCGATGAAACAAATAAGTGACTGATTATGTAAATAGATTGATGATACACAACAGCAACGATAAATCATGTGGCTATGATAGCCTTTTGAGTCAAAATAAACATACACAGAACTGTCGTGTTCATGCCTATTCCTATCTTTATTGTGTGCATATGGTTATTTATTGATAATTTTAATACCTTTTACTGCTTTTTTGGTAGTATCGATACCATAGGTTTTTCTAAGGGGAAGGGTATGAGTGAGATAGCAACATTAATGGCACTTTTGGCCCCAAAAGAAGGGGTCAATGATACGCATTTATCTGGCGTGCATGTGTTTCGCAGCTCACAATATGGTGCGCGCGGGCCAATGTGCTATTCGCAAGGGGTGCTTATTGTCGGCCAAGGCAAAAAGCGGGTTTATTTAGACAATCAAACCTTTGAATACGATCGCCAACGCTCATTAGTGATGACAGTGCCATTGCCAGTAGAATGTGAAACCTTTGCCAGTATTGAAGAACCTGTGTTGGTGTTGATGGTTGATATTGATTTAGTACAACTCAATTACATTATCCGGTTAATGGATGAGCATCATCAAATCCCTAAAGATTTAAACGAATCGCGTCAGAGCGGCTTTTTTGTTGCTGATAACACTGAAGATATGGATTGCAGTGTTATTCGGTTATTACAAGCGTTGCAGTCGCCGTTAGAAGCAAAAGTAATGGGCGAGGCGTTAGTGCTTGAGTTGTTATATCGCCTATTGGATTCCCCCAATGCAGCACCGCTTTATGCGTTGTCGTTAAGTCATACCCGTTTATCGAGGGTAGAAAAAGCCCTTAACTACATTCATAAACATTATGGTGAGTCAGTTGAAGTAGACACATTAGCAAGCTTGGTGAATATGAGCCCGTCGGCATTCCATCGTAGCTTTAAAGAAGTTACCGCTTCATCACCAATACAATATTTAAAAAAGATTCGCCTTAATAAAGCCAAAGCGTTGTTACAGTTGCAAAATCTCAAAGTAAAAGAGGTATCAACTCAGGTGGGTTATGAAAGTACGGCTCAATTTAGTCGCGAGTTTAAACGCTACTTTGATCAAAGCCCTGGCGAGTGCGCTAGGTTATAATTTGGATTTGAGCTTAACGAATGTGCTCCTAGAGGGCACGTCATAGTGTGAATGAAGGTTACCAATGATGACAGCCCCCATACATATTACTTTTTTTGAGTTTTTAACGCCGTTAGTCGCATCAGGGCAGAAGACGATTACTATTCGTGATGCCAGCGAAAATGATTATCGGCCTGGCAGCCAGGTTGAAGTGTTTACGCTCGAAAACCATATTAAGGTGTGCGATATCATTATTTTGGCTGTGGAGCCATTAGCATTTGATGATATTAACGAGTTTCATGCTACTCAAGAAAGCTTGCCATTGGTTGAGTTAAAACAGCTTATTCAAACGGTGTACCCTAATCAGCAAGCCCTGTTTATGATTTCATTTAAATTAGTTGATGCGTAATACTCGTGACTCTTTAATAAACGCTAGTTAATATTTCTAATGCTGTTTATTGTTGTTTTATTCCCGTGATAATCCTTTCATCATTGCTAAACAGCAATGTCTAAAACATGATCTGCTTAACAAATGAGCGATGATAACCGTGCTAGTTTGCATATCTATTAGCTACCTCACATTTTAGCCATCTCTAAAGTGATATTTTGTTTTTCTGCTTACGGTATGCGTGTTTTATTAGCGCTTGTTATTCAATGGTTTTGCTCTCAGGGCTCATTCAGTTAGGATTTTTTATGTCTTCAATAATTCAGTCAGCCAGCCAGGAGTTGATTAAACCTTATCAATCTAATATTACCGTCCCCAATTGGATGATTAGCTCTATGGAGCGGGTCATGCAGTATTATGTGGATAAAAATTTACGTTTAGACACTATTTCTACAGACCGCATGCCTAAGCCTGTTGAAGGTAAAAAGTACATGTTGTATGCGCACATTCCGTTTTGCCATACCTTGTGTTCGTTTTGTACTTTCCACCGTTTTTTATTCCGCGAAGATAAAGCACGCGAATACTTTGTCGCGCTGCGCAAAGAGATTCAAATGGCCAAAGATTTAGGCTATGAGTTTGAGTCAATGTACATTGGCGGTGGCACGACCACCGTGCTTGAAGATGAGTTAGCTCGTACCATCGAACATGCAAAAAATCTGTTTCCTGGCATTAAAGAAGTGTCTTGTGAGTCTGATCCGCAGCATTTGGCTAATCCTGAATTTAAGCAATTAAAAGGCCTAGTAGATAGAATGTCAATTGGGGTACAGAGCTTCGATGATGGCATTTTAAAAATGACCGACCGCTTAGATAAATTTGGCTCAGGTCAGCAAACTTTTGACAATATTATGGCGGCTAAAGAGCTATTTCCGATCATTAACGTGGATTTGATTTTTGGTTTTCGTGGCCAAACCAAGGAGATTATCCAGTCCGATCTGGATATGGCGTCTAAACTCGACCCGCGCCAAATTACCACTTATCCATTGATGATCACCCATCAAACTCGTAAGAGTGTTAAAGGTACGTTAGCTGCCCCTCAGGGCGAAATGATGGATCAGTATCGCCAAATTTTAAATACTTTAACCGGACAATATACCCAATTATCAGCATGGGCGTTTGGTAAAACCAATGACGAAGGTTTTGATGAGTATGTTATTGATTATGATGAATACCTCGGTGTAGGTTCTGGCTCATTTAGCTTTTTAAATGACACGCTATATGTGAATACCTTTTCACTGAAAAAATACCAACAACGTATTGCTGAAGGCCGTATGGCAGTTGAGCAACAGAAAAAATACCAGCTAAAAGAAGTGATGCAATATCGCTTTTTGCTGGGTATGTTTTCGGGGCGTTTATCGCGTAAATATTTCCGTGACACTTTTAACGTTAATTTAGACACTGCGTTGTTTAAAGAAATGACCTCAATGAAAGCTATGGGAGCCATTAAAAATGACCCAGTTAATCCAGACGAATTAATCGTAACTGATAATGGCAAAATGTTGGGGTTATTGATGATGAAGGAGTTTTACTCCGGTATGGACAATGTGCGCGCCCAATTACGACAACCACTTGGCGCAACGGATATGTAATCTCGTTTAGATTAGCAAAGGCCGTGATTATCACGGCCTTTTTGTTATACTCAAGGCTCTTTTTATCTACGCTTTTTTAGGTGAGTTGCATGGCCAATATTCTTTTGCTTGCCAATATCAATTGTGATCGCATTTTAATGCTTGATAAGCCCTTACAAACGGGTGGTCGATTTCATTATCAGGATGGTGGATTGCGTTTAGGTGGTGGCGGCGCAAACACGGGATTAGGTTTAGTGTGGGCTCAACATAATGTTTCACTAGTAAGTGAAGTCGGTAGTGATGACATAGGCGACTGGATTTTAGCTAAAGCCAGTACCTTAGGGCTTGATTGTCGTTTGGTACATCGTTTTGTTGGTAATACGTGTGAGATGTTACTGGTGATGACGCCTGATGGTGAACGAACCATTATTCGACCTCAGCGACCTGTTTTTGAACTTCCTGCGCCACCAGATTGGCAACATTGGGATGCTTTTTATATTAATTCATCGGCCAAAGGTGCTGGCGCTTGGGCGGCGGATGCGATGGCGTGTAACCCTAACTGTAAAGTGATATCGCAATTAGCCAAGGATGAACGTAATCGTCCTTGTCATGTGTTGATCGCTTCAATTACCGATATGCAAGGTCGTTGCAATCAGGACCCATGGCGGTTTGCTCAGGCTATTGCTGGTGATGCATTGGAACACTTTATTGTGACAGATGGCGACCAAGGGGCGATGGTGTACAGTAATGCTGGAGAACAACATGTGCCAGCCGTTATTGCCAATGTGGTTGACACGACTGGTGCTGGCGATGCCTATGCCGCAGGCGTTATTCATGGTTTATGTCAGCAAATGTCTATTACTGATGCTATGCATGAAGGTGCGTTGTGGGCATCATTTGCGGTAGCCACAAAAAGCTCTATTCCTGGTAAGGCACTTAAGCAGTATCTAACCTAAGCCCAACACGGGTTAAGTTAAGGTTTGCAGGTGAACATTGTGCATTTGTTAAGTGTGTGCGGATAACTCAAATAATATTGCTTTGTCATTTTAGTGTCATTGTTGGCCTATATGATGAGCCCGTCTAAACAACTTTTATAGCGTCGAATGGTTCAGACCATTTTTAGCTATTATTTTTGCTATATTATCTCCCATTTTATTTATGGCCTTACTCTTCCCCAGTAAGGCTTTTTTTTGTCTGAAAATTGGGTATATTGGCACTCTATAATCATGCTTAAGCAAGGGTATGCTGGATGAGTAAGCTATTGGTAAAGAGTATTTCTGGGCTGTATTTAGGCGACCAAGTGCAAATGCATAACGGTGTTGCCAGTTGTATTAACCAAAAACATGCCGCTAAGCAGTTGACCGTGCAATTTGATCACGTAATAGGCAATCGTGAGGCCGACCCTAAACATCACGGCGGCCTCGATAGAGTGTTGCATCATTTTCCGCGTGAGCATTATGGCCAATATCGCCGCTGGGATTTAATGACTACGTTTCGTGATGCACCTTCAATGGGTGAAAATATCAGTACCGTTGGCCTTAATGAAGCACAGGTTAATATTGGTGACATCATCCAAATTGGTGATGTCACCTTGCAAGTTACACAACCTCGTTCACCGTGTTTCAAACTCAACCTACAGTTTGGTCATCCTAAATTTGCCTTAGCCATGCAAGAAAGCCGTATGTGCGGCTGGTTTTATCGAGTGTTGTCTGAAGGTGACATTCGTCCGAGTGACAGTATCTGTTTGCTAGAAAGAAAAACGGATATCAGTGTGGCTAAAGCGATGCAGATGTATTTTTTAGCTGAATTTGATGCAGAGCAATATCAGACATTGCTTGAGTGCGAAGGCTTAGCGCAAAGTTGGGTTAATTCATTGCAACGCCGGTTGGATCAGCAAAGTATAGAAGATTGGGCAATGCGCTTATATGGCAACGCCAGTTAATGTCTCCCGGTATGATAAGAACAATATGATAAAAACAACATGATAAGGAATATCAAATGAATGAACCGATGGTCGAAGTTAGCAAGCAAGCCAAAGATATGGGGTTATTGATCCATGCTGCCAGTTTTGCCGGTTATGTGTTTCCGCTAGGAAGTGTTTTAGGCCCTTTAATTGTCTGGTTAATGAAGCGTGATGAATTTGAGTTTGCCAATCAATGCGGCAAGAACTGTCTTAATTTTAAATTGAGCTTAATGATATATGCCATGGTGTCAGCAATATTAATTTTGATTGGCGTGGGAGTAATACTATTAGCCGCTCTAGCATTGCTTGATATTATTTGTACTATTATCGCTATTGTTAAAGCCAACGATGGCATAGCTTACCAATATCCGCTCACTATCCGGTTTATTAAGTAACCCGAACTCGAAATAAAAACGCCACTCAAATGTGTGGCGTTTTTGTTAAAGCGATTTCTAAAGATATTACACTTTAAAGCGGGCTACTAAGACATCTAGTCGACTGGCTAACTGATTCAATGATTTACTCGCATTTGCAGCCGCGTGAGCGGTATCTGCTGTTCGTAGAGTGATATCGTTGATTTCAGTCACATTACGATTAATGTCTTCAACCACGGTAGATTGCTCTTCAGTGGCGGCAGCAACTTGAATGTTCATATCGCTAATTAGCGCAATACGTTCGCTAATACCACTTAACGACTGGCTTGCTTCATCGACAGCTGTAACACCTTCGAGTGAGCGGCTACGAGATTGCTCCATAGCATTAACTGCGCGACTGGTTTCTGATTGAAGCTTATCAATCATATTTTGCACTTGGTTGGTTGATGCAGCGGTGCGAGAAGCTAAGTTACGTACTTCATCTGCAACCACAGCAAAGCCTCGTCCAGCTTCTCCAGCGCGAGCGGCTTCAATCGCTGCGTTCAGTGCCAGTAAGTTGGTTTGCTCTGAAATGGCACGAATAACATCTAAAATACTGCCAATCGATTTAGTGTGTGTCGCTAACGACTCAATCACTTCACCGACTTGTTCAACGTCTTTAGACAATTGATTAATAGTCGAACGCGCTCGAGTGACCACTTTTTGGCCATCAACGGATTCAGTATCAGCATCACGAGCGGTGACAGCGGCTTGAGCTGCATTGCTAGCTATTTCGTTAACCGTAGCGCCCATTTCGTTAATGGCAGTAACAACCATGATGGTACGGTCTTTTTGTAACTGACTATCCGCTAATGTTTGATTAGATTGGTTTGATACATCAAGTGCCGATAAACCTAGTTGTTCGCTGGTTTTGGCAACTTCGACTACAGTATCTTGGATTTTGCTGATGAAGCTATTAAAGCCTCGGGCAAGCTGGGCAATTTCGTCATCGCCATTAACGGGTAATCTTTGGCGTAAATCACCTTCACCTTCACCAATGTTACGAAATAGCTCGGCAATATGTGCAATCGGACGGCTAACCGAACCCGCGACGGCAATTGAAATGGCAATAAATACCGCAGCGATCAGTACGGTCCATAATAATATCTGATAAGCCGACTCTTGTAGCAGGGCAAATACTTCTGCTTCAGGTACTTGAGCGACCAAGTACCAATCCATTGATTTAATGTAGCTACTGGCAATTAACATGTGCTGACCATCTACTTCTGCTTTAACTAAGTTAAAGTCATTTTTGTTTAGTAGCTGGTTAGTATTAGCGTTAGGGTAAAGGTTACTGAGTTTGCTTTTACCGATCTTACTCGTGTCTTGGTGCAGTTTGACGTCACCTTTAGTATCAACTAAATATACAAATCCGCTGTCTTCAATTTTAAATGAAGCCAGTAAATTAACCATATCATCTAACGATTTTGCTAGGCCTACCAAACCTCGACCATCAGGTTGTTGATAATTAATGTAAAGCTTAACATCACCGTTACTAGGCTCTGTGAATACATTCAGCATTCGCTCTTGCTTACTATCGCGATAGTCAAAAAACCAAGCATCTTGTTGTTGGTTTAATATGCGTAAAAACCCATCTTGGTTGTAGTAGGCCGCGGTTTCACGGTCGGCATAAGATGCTTGAGCTAAATCATATTGATTTTTTATGCTATTAAGTTCAGCTATAACAATTTTTTCTTGGTCTGCAGGTCGGCCATTTTCAAGCCATTCAAGCAACATTTTACTATTAGCTAGCTGTTCGCCTGCATTCATTAGGCTACTGATTTCGAGATCGATCTCGTTGCGAATTTGCATGAGCAAACTCGGCATTTCCGAGTTTAGCATCCGCTGCTCAACAACTTGTTTTGCACTTCGTTGACTTAATAATCCGACTAAGATCGTGGATAGCAATACAGCAACCGTCACGGTCAGTAATATTTTTTGCTTAATGGTAAGTGTATTCATCTACAACAGCCTCTTGGGAGTATCTCTATGGTATATCGGACACAATGGCAATAAATTGATAGTTATTTTGCTGCTAAGTTGATTCAGTCAGCAAAATAGCCTTTTGGTGTAGGTTGTTTTGATTTTATGTGGGTAATGATAGTCGATAAAACAAAAAAAACGCACCTATATTTAAGTGCGTTTTATTGACTGTGCCAATATTTTAACTATTGGTTCGCTTACATATTTGGATAGTTTGGCCCGCCGCCGCCTTCTGGTGTGACCCAGGTAATGTTTTGGCTTGGGTCTTTAATGTCACAAGTTTTACAGTGAATGCAATTTTGACCATTAATGACAAACTTTTTGTCGCCGGCTGCTTCAACAACTTCATAAACCCCGGCAGGACAGTAACGTTGCGCGGGTTCATCAAATTTAACTAAGTTAACCGATATTGGGATGCTTTGGTCTTTTAGATGTAAATGACACAGCTGATCTTCTTCATGAAAAGTATTCGACAGATATACCGACGATAACTTATCAAAACTCAACTTGCCGTCAGGTTTAGGATAGTCAATTTTATTGTAATCGCTAGCTAAGCCCATCGTGGCGTAATCTGGGGTCATGTCTCTAAACGTCACCGGAAACTTGCCACCAAACCAATTTTGGTCGATATAGTTAAAGGCGCCACCGATTAGCGTGCCAAACTTATGCATAGCAGGACCAAAGTTGCGCGAGCTATAAAGCTCTTCATGTAGCCAGCTTTTTTCGAAGCGGTCTTGGAAACAGTCGAGATCTTTGCCGCCTTCAAGCCCGGCAATTAAGCCTTCGCCTAAGGTTTTTGCCGCGATGATACCGCTTTTAATTGCCGTATGCGTGCCTTTGATTTTGGCAAAGTTAAGCGTACCCGCATTACAGCCAATGATTAAACCACCAGGAAAACTCATTTTAGGTAATGAATTTAAGCCGCCTTTGGCAAGGGCGCGAGCACCATAGGATAAGCGCTCACCGCCAGTTAATGTTTCGGCAATCACTGGGTGTGTTTTATAGCGTTGAAACTCATCAAATGGACTGAGATGAGGGTTTTTATAGTTTAAATCAATAATTAACCCTACAGCAACTTGGTTGTCTTCCATGTGGTACAGGAATCCACCACCAGATGAGCCATCCACGAGAGGCCAGCCACCGGTATGAACCACTTTACCCTGTTGATGTTGCTCTGCAGGGATTTTCCAAATTTCTTTAAAGCCTAAGCCATAATGCTGTGGCGTTTTACCATTGTCTAAATGGTATTTTTGGATCAGTTGCTTACCTAAATGGCCACGGCAGCCTTCTGAAAATACGGTGTATTTGGCATGCAATTCCATACCCGGCATATAGCTGTCTTTATGTTGACCATTTTCGCCAACACCCATATCACCGATTAAAATGCCTTTAACGCTGTTATCTTCATTAAACAGTAATTCACTGGCTGCAAAACCTGGGAAAATCTCTACGCCCATGGCTTCAGCTCGGTTGGCTAACCAGCGAGCTAAGTTACCCACACTAATAATGTAGTTACCATCATTGTGCATTGTTTTAGGCACTAAACTGTTGGGCATTAAGCGAGATTTTGTCTCTGAGTTTAGCAGGTAGATTTCGTCATGAGTGACTTTGGTAGTCAGCGGGATGTCTGAATCACGCCAATCATTAAATAATTCGTCCAGTACATCGGGTTCAAATACGGCACCCGATAAAATATGAGCACCAACCTCAGAGCCTTTTTCTACCACGCAAACAGTGATTTCTTTATCGGCATCTTTAGATATTTGCATTAAACGACAAGCGGTCGCCAAACCTGCAGGGCCAGCACCGACAATTACTACGTCGAACTCCATTGACTCGCGTTCCATCTTCTCACCTTTCAAAGTTTCCCGTTCATTGCGGGTTTATTGTTTTTTATAACGATTAAAATAAGTAAACGATCGTTTATCCTTTACTCACCTTACCGCAAAATGAACGTTTGTCACAGTGGCAAACTCAATCTTGTTAGCGTGAGTCGAGTCACAAATAGATAACGATATAGTCTTTCAAGCTAAGATATTCACCTAAAGGGGTATTTGTAAAACGGTATTTAGGCCTATAATTGGATCTGACGGTTCTCCGAGCTTTTTGCCCTACGTCAATGATATGGGCAGTTAGCCGTGGTAATTTTGCCACCGGGGTGAGTAAAGAAATGCACTCACCTCCCACACTTGGAAAGGTTAACATGTCCCAACTACAAGACAGCTTTGGTCGACGATTTCACTATTTGCGGATGTCAGTTACTGATGTTTGCAATTTCAAATGCACTTATTGTTTACCCGACGGTTATCGTCCGGATGGTAAACCTACCTTCTTAACCCTCAACGAGATTGAAAATCTGGTTGCCGGTTTCGGTGAGGTAGGCACACAAAAAGTTCGTATCACTGGTGGCGAGCCCACTCTACGCAAGGATTTCACAGATATTGTGCGGATCGTTGCCGACAATCCCAATATTAATACCGTAGCGATGACCACCAATGGGTACCGTTTACAGCAACATGCCAAAGAATGGTATGACGCAGGTTTACGGCGCATTAATGTGTCTGTTGATAGCTTAGATCCTAAAATGTTTTATCAAATTACTGGCGAAAATAAGTTCGACCAAGTAATGCGCGGTATTGACGCGGCTCTTGAAGCGGGTTTTGAGCGAGTTAAAGTCAATGCCGTATTATTGAAAGGCTTAAACGACAAAGATTTACCGCGTTTTTTACAGTGGATTAAAAACACGCCTATTGATTTACGTTTTATTGAATTAATGGAAACCGGTTTAGGTCACGACTACTTCAATGCGCATCATTTGGCGGGTGTAGACATTAAAAAACAACTTGAGCGAGAAGGCTGGTTATATGACTTGCCAAGTGTTGATGATGGTCCTGCGCAAAACTTCAGCCATGCAGATTATCAAGGTCGTATTGGATTAATTATGCCTTACGCCAAGAATTTCTGTGCCAGCTGTAACCGCTTACGAGTTTCTGCAAAGGGTAAATTACATTTATGTTTGTTTACTGAAAATGGCGTCGATTTACGCGATTTAATACAAAACCCTTCGCAGCGAGATGAATTAATTAGCCGCTTACACGGTCAATTAGCGCAGAAAAAAGAAACCCACTTTTTACATCAAGGCATTACAGGTGTGACTCAACACCTTGCCTCTATTGGTGGTTAAGCCGTTATTGAGTTAAACCGACTGACGCGGCAATACTTGTGACGCTCAGTCGATGGACATTGAATTTGATTAAGGCAGTAAAAAAGCATGAGCAATTGTTTTACCCATATTAACGCCGATGGCAATGCCCATATGGTCGATGTGACTGAAAAAGCCGTCACTGAGCGCGAAGCCCGCGCTGAAGCTTTTATTGATATGGCACCAGATACCTTAGCCATGATCATGAATGGCAGCCATCACAAAGGTGATGTATTTGCTACCGCACGTATTGCCGGTATTCAAGCGGCTAAGAAAACATCTGATTTGATCCCATTATGTCATCCTTTGATGCTGACTAAGGTGGAGGTGGAGCTTGAAGCTCAGCCTGAGCATAACCGCGTGCGCATTACCAGTTTGTGCAAGTTGTCGGGTAAAACCGGTGTTGAAATGGAAGCGCTAACCGCAGCTTCTGTGGCAGCCTTAACCATTTACGACATGTGTAAAGCCGTACAAAAAGACATGATTATTTCTCAAGTTCGTTTGCTTGAAAAACGCGGCGGGAAATCGGGTCATTTTAAAGTCTAATTCGGCCATTACGAACTAACATAAACCCAATATTTGTTATGAATAAATGCATTGAGAGACCACTATGATCCAAGTGTTATTTTTTGCGCAAATCCGTGAGTTATTAGGCACCGCTAAAGTTGAACACAGTGGCGATAATATTGATACTGCAGAAGCATTACGTGCAGCGCTTGCCGCTACTGATGATAAATGGGCCAAAGTGTTGGCATCAGACAAATTGCTGGTGGCGATTAATCAAACCATGAGTCAGTGGGATTCACCGGTAAATGATGGCGATGAAGTGGCCTTTTTCCCTCCAGTCACAGGGGGATAACATGGAACATCATAGCAACCAAATTGTTGTACGAGTCCATACGGAAGACTTTAGTGTCGCTGATGAATACGCCTTACTTGCCTGTGATAATCAGGACGGTGCCGTGGTTAATTTTGTTGGCAAAGTACGAGACTTTAATGATGGCAGCGCTGTAACTGACTTAACCCTCGAACATTATCCTGGTATGACTGAATCAGTATTACTGCAGATTAGCCAACAGGCTTGTGAACGTTGGCCTTTAAATAAAGTGACGATTATTCATCGAGTGGGTACGTTGTCGCTTGGTGAGCAAATTGTGTTTATTGGTGTGACTAGCGCTCATCGTAAAGCGGCTTTTGCGGCATGTGAGTTTTTAATCGATTTTTTAAAAACGAAAGCGCCTTTTTGGAAGCTTGAAGCAGGTGATACTGGCGCTAAGTGGGTTGAAGCGCGTGATAGCGATCAGCAAGCAGCCAAAATGTGGCAAAAGTAATCGTCTATATGGCTCGTACATAGCAAGGATAAACCCTCAATGTCTTTCATTAACGCCAACATTACTCAGCGTTCATACTCATATCTGCCCCGATTCCGGGCTGGCGCTATCGCATTATTCTTTGCCATTGTTAGTACTGTAGGGTTTAGTTCTTTAAGTGTCGCGAGTGATGCTCCTGCGATTGCTGCGGCTGCCAACATAAAATTTGCAGTAGACGAGATAGCGATACGTTTTCAGCAGCAAACCGGTTTGGCTCTGCGGATCAGTTATGGTTCTTCGGGTAATTTTGTCACCCAAATTCAGCATGGTGCACCGTTTGAGATGATGCTCAGTGCCGATGAAGATTATATTGAGCGGTTACATCAAGCGGGCTTTACCCAAAATGATGGCGTTGTTTATGCCATCGGTCGGCTTGCTCTTGCTGCACCTAAGAAGTCGCCGTTAATTTTAGATCCTGAGTTAGTTGGGTTAGCGCAATTAATCGCCGATGGAAAGGTGTCTCGTTTTGCAATAGCAAATCCTGATCATGCTCCCTATGGTGAACGTGCGCGTGAAGTCCTTAAAGCGAAAGGTTTGTGGGACGCACTGCAACCTAAACTGATTTTAGGTGAAAATGCTTCACAAGCTGCCCAATTTACCATTAGTGGATCGACTCAAGGTGGTATTGTGCCGTTATCATTGGTGCTATCTCCTGAATTTACCAAGCGTGGTAACTATGTGGTTATCCCTGATTCGCTATATCAACCGCTTAATCAACGGATGGCATTAATGCCTAATGCATCTGAAACTGCGGAGCGATTTTATCAATACATGCAATCAGCAGATGCACAGGAAGTATTAACTCAATTTGGGTTTAATTTACCCAAACCTGCTGTTAAGAAGGCTGATTAATGGATTGGCAAGCTCTGTGGCTGTCGGTCAAACTGAGTTGTTTTACCGTAGTATTGTTAATTCCGTTGGCCATTATTGTCGGGCGGGCGTTGGCATATCGCCAATTTAAAGGTAAATCATGGCTTGAAGCTTTGATCATGGTGCCGTTAGTGTTACCGCCAACAGTCATTGGTTATTACCTGCTAGTAGGGTTAGGTAATCAGAGCATGATTGGTCAATGGGTTGAGCAGTTAACCGGCCAACAATTGGTGTTTCATTTCTCAGGATTGGTAATCGCTTCCATTATCGTCAATATTCCCTTTGCGGTTCAGCCTATTCAACGTGCTTTTGAAACCATTCCTATCGATATTCGTGATGCCGCAGCTTGCTGTGGCATGAGTCGATTACGGATATTTTTTCGAATAGAATTACCTATGATATGGCCTGGTGTATTAACGGCCGTTGTACTGTGTTTTTCCCATGTATTGGGCGAATTTGGTGTGGTGTTGATGTTGGGCGGTAACATTGCCGGTGAAACCAAAACCATTTCAATAGCGATTTATGATAGTGTGCAGGCATTCGATTTCGATTCTGCAGGAATGATGTCTTTGGTATTATTGTTGTTTGCGGTGAGTGCGTTAGCGCTCACTACAAGTATGTCGAAGCGCTTAGGAGGGCATCGTGGTGCCTCACAACGCTGACCTTATATGTGATATTTCACAAACATTGCCCATTCCATTGGAAGCTCACTTCAGTTGTCGGGCTGGTGAAGTGCTAGCCGTAGTTGGCCCTTCTGGTGGCGGTAAAACCACCTTACTGAGAATGATTGCCGGTTTGAGTCTACCTCAACGGGGCCACATTCATTGTGGTGATAGATTATGGTTTGATGCAGAGCAGTCTATTTCGTTAACTCCCCAGCAGCGACACATCGGTTATATGCCACAGCATTTTGGCCTGTTTCCACATTTATCGGCACTCGACAATGTTATTTCTGGGCTCGATCATGTGCCGAAAGAATTACGAAAGCAACGAGCGTTAGATTGGCTAGAACGTGTCAATTTACATGGGTTGCCTGATCGCTTACCCGCACAATTGTCTGGTGGACAACGTCAACGAGTTGCGCTTGCCCGTGCTCTCGCGCGTGAGCCGGCGATCCTACTGTTAGATGAACCCTTTTCTGCGGTAGACCGAGAAACCCGCGAACGCTTGTATATTGAGTTAGCTCGCTTAAAGCAGCAATTGTCTATTCCCGTGGTCATGGTAACGCATGACATCCATGAGGCATTGTTACTGGCCGATAAGATGATACTGATCAGTCAGGGGCAAATGCTGCAACAAGGCAAACCATTTGAGGTACTATCTCATCCTAATAACGAAGCGGTTGCACGGCAAATGGGCTTGAGGAATATTTTTGACGGTCAAGTCGTATCGCAAGATATTGAACGTAATATGACCCAATTTACACTAGGTGATGAATTGATTGTCAGCGACAGTGCACCAACATTAACTGTCGGCCAATCTATCCGTTGGGTTATTCCAAATCAAGGTATTCGCTTTAACGCCATTAGCAGCGGTCGTCTGTGTAAAAGCTTAAATAAATTAGAAGTACTAATTGAATCTGTGTTGGTGATGGGTGAATCATCACGAGTGATAGCGTCAGTTGTAGGCATTGGATCCATTATCAATGCAGACGTGCCGACACATTTAGTGCATAAGTTAGCCTTAGCGCCAGGGGTGCAAACGACTATTGCGCTTAAGTCCGATCAAATTCATATTTTAAGTGCACAGTCTGAACTCGGATAACCAAGGTTAAATAATCATTTTTACTGCTCAGAATGTCAGATTTCTGATAATAAACCGGTGATTGATGTTTGAATAAGGCCATTTAGCGACCTAAATAGCGCATTT
The DNA here is from genome assembly GCF_040309945.1 of Shewanella sp. AC34-MNA-CIBAN-0136. Lineage (NCBI taxonomy): Bacteria > Pseudomonadati > Pseudomonadota > Gammaproteobacteria > Alteromonadales > Shewanellaceae > Shewanella > Shewanella sp. AC34-MNA-CIBAN-0136. Next base: position 56,102 of record NZ_JBEOPJ010000020.1, read on the forward strand.
GATATAAAACCTTCCCATTTGTGCTGATTTGTATAGGTTTACCCGCTCTCACATTTCTAAAAAATGTTGTGTCATGACAGCCCATCTCACTGAAAAATGGTATTTATGATCAATTATTAATCTTAGATTTCTTGGGACTTTGGCTGCTCTTAGGTAGAGTAGGCGTGTGATAGAATTTTCAATTATATAGAGGCTTGTGATGGTTCGGTTGCTGCTAGCAATATGCTTTCTTCCTTGTGCCGTGATGGCCACACCATCTATGCACTCTTTATTGATCAATGGCGACTTTTTAAAGCCAATAACGGTCATGGAACAATTAGAGCAACAAGACGAAGGCACCATATGTGACTTTGATGTTGATGTTGAAGAAGGTTTGTTGGTGTATAAGATTTCTATGGTTAACGTAGAGACTCACCGAATCAATAAATACGAATACCGAGCCTTAGACGGTACATTATTAACTGAAAAATCGTCTGCTTATGCCTCTGATGATATTGGCCAAGTTAATGCGGCAAAAATGCTGCAAGCTAAGCATATGAAGTTTTCAGAATTAGTGACCCTCGCGATTGAAAACCAACAAGGATATTTAACACAGGCGGAATTGGACCACGATTTATCAATTAGTTATCTCGAACTAAAGTTACTCAATCAAGATAGTAGAAATACTATTGCTTTCGATATTGAGACTCTACGTCCACTACCTTTGCTCAAATGGGATTAAAGACTCTATGACTATGCGTATTTTATTGGTTGAAGATGATGCTACTACGTTAAAGTATGTAGCCGACGGATTTACGGCTCAGAAATATCAAGTTGATAGCGCGACTGATGGTCAAGAAGGCCTCACGTTAGCCAAGCATAACCAATATGATTTACTGATCCTCGATCGCATGTTACCAAAGCTAGACGGCTTAACATTATTGTCTGCTCTGCGTACCAGTGGTAATAAAACACCAGTACTTATTTTATCGGCATTAAGTCATGTTGACGAGCGTGTAAAAGGTTTACGTGCGGGCGGTGATGACTACATGACCAAGCCATTTGCCTTTGCAGAATTGTTAGTCCGTGCAGAAAAACTTGCGCAACGTAACGTGGTTGAACCGGCTGCCACCGAAATTGAAGTGGGCAGTTTAAAGATGGAATTATTAACCCGTAAAGTCACCCTTGACGATAGCGAGTTAATGCTACAACCAAAAGAATTTCAATTGCTTAAGTATTTGATGGAGCATCCTAATCAAGTGATTAGCCGCACATTATTATTTGAAGCTGTATGGGACTACCATTTTGATCCTCGCACCAATGTGATTGATGTGCATATTGCCAAGTTACGTCGCAAGTTTGAAGAGCTTGGGCATGGTGAGTTAATTGAAACCGTTAGAGGGGCTGGATATCGCCTTTGTAAAAGGCATTAAGCCTTACCAAAGTAGTGCGTGGCGGATCACGCTGATCTTCTCGACATTAGTAACCATACTCATTGTTATGTTGGTGCTTAGTCTCTATAGACAGTTAGTGATCGAGCAACAAAATCAAGTAGATAAACATCTAGCTGCAGAAATGCAGCGCTATCAACAGTTAGCATTAACGGTTAACCGTCGCAGTTTTGCGGCTCAAATTCGTGCTGCCGATCCTAAAACTGCACTGATTGCCTGGCGCAACAGTGTAGATATGGTGGGCGCATTGACTTTCTTACCCGAAAATATGCCACAACTGCCTGAAACGAAAGATTTCCCTATCTTTACTGGTGGTCCAGATAAACTGCATATTCTTACTGGTGGCTTAGTTATCACCCGTTATGGCCCAGTATTAATTGCTACACGTACCGATCAACTCGCGGCTTTAATCGAGAAGTTTATTAACGCTGCATTTTGGGCCGTTGCATTCACTTTAGGGCTCACGCTAGCGTTAGGGTATATTTTCTCAAAAGCCATTTTGAGACGACTGGTCGAATACAACCGTTTGAGTGAACAGATTGAAGCTGGACACTATGAAACCCGTCTGCCAGTAAGCGAAAGCCAAGATGAATTTGACATGCTGGCACGGCAATTTAATTTAGTACTCGACACCTTAGAGCAAAACTTACGAGCCGTTCGCGGGGTGACCGATAACATTGCCCATGATTTACGCACGCCATTATCGCATTTGCGCATTGGTATTGAGCTATTGTCGCAAAAACCTACAGCTGAACTTGCCGATGCCACTGCTGAGTTACTCGAAGAGTTAGATCACTGTTTGGGAACTTTCGATGCCATGTTATCGTTAACGCGCATCGAAGAAGGTCAGCAAACGCTTGATTTACAGCCGGTGAGTTTACAGCAAATCTGCCAAGATTTATTTGAAATGGCTGAGGTGATTGCCGAGAGTCACGACCAAGTATTGAGTATTAGTCTAGCAGATGATGTTCACGTGAATGGCGATAAGTATTTGTTGTTTCAGGCATTATTTAATCTAGTGGATAACGCGATAAAGTATTCACCTAATGGCGCCACGATTAATATTATTCAACACGGTAAACACATTCAAATTAGTGATAATGGACCGGGTATTATTGACGAGGATAAAGAGCGTGTATTCGATCGCTTAGTGCGTTTAGACCCTAGCCGCCATTACAAAGGCACTGGTTTAGGATTATCGATGGTAAAGGCTATTCTATCGCGTCACAAAGCGACGATTTCACTACTCGATAATAACCCTGGTTTACTCGTGAGTATTCACTTTAAATAACCTCGCAAGCCTCCCATTTAATCGTTGTTGGATAATATATGTACCAAGTGATCAGTGATCAAACAGACTTTATTGTCATCAGTAAATCCGTGAATGTTCATTTTCATAGCCAAGATGGCAATGCTGGAGTGATTGCACAGGCTGAGGCTGATTTAGGTTATAAGCTTTACCCTGTTCATCGGCTCGATACACCGACTTCCGGTTTACTGATTGTGGCTAAATCCCCTCAGGCTGCAAATGTGTTTACCAAAATGTTTACTGAGCATAAAGTTCAAAAATATTATTTGGCGATAGCTTGTGGTAAACCTAAAAAGAAACAAGGCTTGATTATTGGCGATATGGCTAAGTCGCGTCGCAGTATGTATAAGTTACTGCGAACCACAGAAAACCCTGCAGTGACACAGTTTTTTAGTCAGAGTATTGCCTCTGGTATGCGGATGTATTTACTAAAACCGCTGAGTGGCAAAACCCATCAATTAAGAGTGGCCTTAGCCAGTATTGGTGTGCCTATTTTAGGCGATAAACTCTATGGTGATGAGCTGAGCGATAGATGTTATTTACATGCCTATAGTTTGCATTTTACCTTTCTAGAGCAGGTTTATTGTTTCCAGCAACTGCCTCAGTTTGGTAAGCAGTTTTTGTTACCTGAGTGCCAACAACTTATGATGAACCAATGGCAATCACCGAATGACTTATCGTGGCCTAGTAAAGACTAATCTCTGCCTATTACTCCTATCAGAGGTAAACTTAAGCTGCTGTCTCAATGCAATTACGGCCCGCTTTTTTTGCGCTATACATGGCTTTGTCGGCTCGCGCTAGAATATGCTTAATTGGTGTGTCTGGTGTGACAATCGCACAACCGATACTAGCAGTAATGGCAAGTTTATTTTCCCCTGTATCAATAATAAGGTCGGCAAGTACTTGCTGGCATCGTGAAGCCATTTGATGAGCTTGTTCTAGAGTGCAGTTTGGTAATAAAATCAGAAACTCTTCGCCGCCATAACGGCATAAAAAATCGTCATTCCGAATAACATTATTAATAGCATTCGCTGATTTCTCCAGCACAATATCCCCCATAGCATGACCCCAATTATCATTAATCGCTTTAAAGTGGTCTAAATCGATTAAGAGGATGCAGTAAGGTATGTTGGAAGTGTGCCAACTACTGTGGATGTGTTGTAATTGCTTATCAAGAGAATGACGATTCCAAATACCGGTAAGAGCATCACGGTTGGCAAGGGTGAGGATTTTTGTCACGAGCTTGTTGATGGAGTTACCCACAATTAAAATGTTAACAAGTAATATCAGTATGATATATACCCATAGTGTCGGTTTAGCATCAGCCGTGTTTAAGGTGGCAAAAACAGTGATTTTGTCTGGAAAAAATAACAGTATGATGGGCCTTAGTAGAAATAAACAGCCAATTAATGCTATTGGGATAACTAACCAGTTGGTAGCAAAAGCCGTAAATGTATCTCTAAATGCGTGTAAATGATCTCGAGCTAGCCCAAAAAATAATATTGATGCCGCTAAAGATAAAATAGAGACCAAATAAACGGCTTCTGTGCGCTGTGGTGTGACCAAAAGCATCAATATCGCCGCCATAGTGATGACGGTTAAATCGAATAATTTGCTACTGGGTAATCTGTATAGTCTTTGTGCACCCCAGCGAAGAGTACTCAGTCCAAGTAAGATCATTACATCAGCCGTGAACCAATAAAGGTAACTAGGTTGGTCTGTTCGTTGGGTGTAAAGCAACATGCCAATCAGTACGCATAAATTTGCTAATGAAAAATGAATACTTGCCTTAGGTGCAACTCTCATTGGATAAGCCATAACCCACCAAGAGGCGGTTGCTGCAGCTGCGAGTAAACACAATACTTGCATTAATATTTGTGTGGATTCATGTTCCGTCATAAAGATGCATATAAAGGTAATTTCTTATTAAATATGCCATTGAGGCTAGTGTAAAAATTTTTTAATGGCAATATTTTAGTTTAATGTTTTCTATTTAACGTTAATTTAATTAACTGATGGTGGAAATCAATAAGATGGATTTACTTAAAATTTATGATGGCCAATGCTATTTTTTGTAACAAGCCTCTCTGGCAAGCCCTGGTCACTAGATAGCTAAATAAAAGCGTTTATTATCTAGAATAGATTTTTAGGCTGTTATTGGTTAAAGATGATGATGTGCATTATGAATTCTATGTTTGAGTTGATTACAGTTGCTGTGTTGACTTAACAGTTGATTCTTCCATTGAATCCATTGAGCAAATTGTATTGCGGCCTTTACTTTTAGCAAGGTACATAGCGTCGTCAGCGAGTTGTAATAATTGTTCAATACTGAGGTGGGTTTTACAGGTAGCATAACCAATGCTGAGAGTGGTATTGATATGGGTCTTCTGCCATAAAACCGTATTTTCATTGATTTTTTGCTGTACTTTTTCGGCCACTATTTGAGCTTCTTTTTTATTGGTTAATGGCAGTATGATTAAAAACTCCTCACCACCATAACGGCAAATGAAATCAATTTTCCTCAATGATTGTTGTAATATGTCGGCGGTATTCTTGAGCACCAAGTCACCCGCTAAATGACCGTAGGTGTCGTTAATGCGTTTGAAGTGGTCTAAGTCGAGTACCATTAAACTATATGCCAACCCATTTCGAAGCCATAGGGCGTCAACTTCTTCGAGCTTGTTCAATAAAGAGTGCCTGTTCCATAAGCCCGTTAGCTGATCTTTATTGGCTAATCTGGCGACCTTGTAAACTAAGCGCGTCAGCGCATTACCAAACAATACTAGGTTAGTGAGTAGCAGTAATATGATGTAGCTCCACATGACTAACGATGAGTTAAGCTTGTCTGCTGCTGAAATGTTGGCAAGTTCATCGGGAAAAAGCAATAAAACCCCTGCGCGAATGATAAACAGTAAGCCAATGGTGAAAAAAGGCACGTTAATCAACGCCGCATAATACAGCGGTAAGTGTTTTTTTACCGCCCGAAAATTATCAATACCACTAAGGGTGATGAACGTTGCTGCGGTAATACTCATTACAATAACTAAGTAGACTGCATAGGTCAGGGATGGTGGGACCAACAGCATTAATAATGCGGTGGTTGCCAGCAATATCAGATCAAATCGGTAAGATAAAGGCTGTTTAAATAAATGTTGGCAGCCCCAACGCACTAGAGCAAACCCCACAAGTATTGTCATGTCTGCCACAAACCAGTATAAATAGTTAATTGCTTCAGTACGTTGGGTATAAAGCAAAATGCCAATAAGAGTACAAATATTGGTAGCGGCGAAACACCAACTGGCTTTAGGTGCGATGCGTAATAGACTGGCAAGCAATGTCCAAGCTATGGCGCAACTTACTGCGATTAAGCTAAAGAATTGAACAAAAATAATACTTTGGTTATGTTCCATATGACTCATTAGTATCGTGAATAAGACTATTCCATAATTTGATATCAAAAGTGTAGCTAGAATAATAGGCTAATTGTCCTAGTTAACAAATTGTATCGTATACTATTTTTATAATAACTTTAGCTAAATTAATCAACTTAAATAAGGTAACTAAAATGGATTCTAATAAATTATTACTGGTGATTATTGCGATTTTACTGCCGCCTGTAGCAGTTTTGCTCAAAAAAGGCATGGGTAAAGACTTATTAATAAATATCTTATTATGTATTTTCTTTTTTGTACCAGGGCTTGTTCATGCTTTGTGGGTAGTCTTACAAGAATAATGTTTAATACCCTATGCTATTGATGTTGTTTGGTCACTGATAAGCTGGAATCTATAGGGTTTTAATCAGTTTGAGATTATAATTACCTCGTAGAAATGCTATCAAGTGACCAATATGAACCGTAAAAAGAAAATTAATCAAACTCTGAAAGCTAAAGCAAAAAAAGCCAATGCTAAGCTGCATGCTGCTAATAAATCGCCTTATATTGCCAAAGCAGAACGTGCACAGCTTGCCCAAGCTCAATTGGTTATAGCGCCAACAGCCGATTTAGCTGATAGCGCATTAAGCGACTCTGGCGCTGTACATTCGCCAGCACTGTAACACTATAGCGATGACCCTAGAGATGATTTTATCTACGGATTAACACCGCATACTTTACAATGTGGTTGTTTAGGTAAACGCATTTGCCTAAACTCCATGGTCATCGCATCAATCATTAACAACTTCCCCGTTAATGGCTCGCCGATAGCCGTGATGACTTTGATTGCTTCTGTTGCTTGAATGCAGCCAATCATGCCGACCACAGGCGCAAGAATACCTGCCTCAACACACGTTAATTGTTGTTCACCAAATAAAGCACTAAAGCATTGATAGCAAGGGCTGTCTTGTTGGTAGTCAAATACTGTAACAGTGCCTTCCATTCTAATAGCCGCGGCCGACACTAAAGGCACTTGGTGCTCAAAACAGCTTTTATTAAGCTGTTCACGCACTAACATATTGTCTGTGCAATCCAGAATTAAGCTATGTTGACTCACCAACACGTTTATCTCATCATCATCTAATAGCGCATTAATAGTCTTGATATTAATCAATGGATTTAGCTGCATCAGTGTTTGTTTAGCCGATTCAACTTTTGCTTGACCAATATTAGCGTCATAGTGCAATACTTGGCGCTGCAAATTAGACAGCTCTACGGTATCAAAATCAACTAAGGTGATTTCACCAACCCCAGCCACAGCAAGGTATTGACTTGCTGCACAGCCTAGACCACCAGCACCAATAATTAATACTTTGGCAAGCTTGAGCTTTTCTTGGCCATCGATATCGATAGCCTTAATAGAGATCTGCCGGCTATAGCGCAGCATTTCATTATCAGTGAGTATCTCTTGATCAAGTGAATCCATACTATTCCTAACACAACACGTTATTAAAAGGCTCTACGGTGACTTGTGCGCCTGTTGGCGTGTCGCCTTGGAATTGATCTAATATCACAAAACAATTAGCTAAACTCATTGATGTGAGCATGCCTGAGCCCTGGCCGCCAGTAATCGCTACTTCAAGTTCGCCCAATTCATTTCGACTGAGTATGCCGCGTTGATATTCGACTCTACCAGGGTATTTACGTATATCGGTCAGTAACTTTGCTTGGCAAAATAACGGTTTAACAGGCTTAAGTCCCTGCATTTTATGTAAAATGGGCAACACGAGTTTATAAAACGTTACCATCGAAGAAACGGGATTACCGGGCAAACCGCAAAAAATAGCGTTATCTATTTTACCAAATGCGAATGGCTTGCCTGGTTTAATAGCGAGCTTCCAAAAGGTAATCTGGCCTTCTTCAGACAAAATTTGTTTAGTAAAGTCAGCTTCACCCACTGAGACTCCGCCAGATGTTAATACCATATCAGCCTTGCTGGCTGCTTCTTTAAATGCACCACGAATGGCTTCTTTATTGTCGGCTATTACGCCTAAATCAACCCAGTCAACATGGCTTTTACTGAGTAAGCCTTGGATTGAATAACGGTTAGAATCATAAATTTGTCCGGGAGCCAGTTCACTTCCTACAGGGCGTAACTCATCACCAGTGGAAAAGAAGGCGACTTTTAGTTTACGTGTCACTCTAACTTGGCTAATACCGATAGTGGCGAGTACGCCCATTTCAGCTGCGCGGATAGTGATGCCTTTGTGCAATACTTTGGCACCTGCAAGCAGCTCTTCACCGCGACGGCGGACATTAGCGCCTAATCGATGTGGGTGCTCGATGGTAATTTGATTATCGTCGGCTTGGACTTTTTCTTGCATTTGCACGGTATCAAAACCCACAGGTACAGGGGCGCCGGTCATAATACGAATACAGCTATTGGGTGATACTTGGCCATCGAAAGGGTGGCCTGCAAAAGAACTACCCACGAGGGTAAGGGTTGTTTTATCCTGTGATGCGGCTAAATCGGTAAAACGAAATGCATAACCGTCCATTGCCGAGTTATCAAATGGGGGTAAATCAATACTCGATGCTAGATCTTCCGCTAGCACTCTATCGATAGCCTGGGTTAATGTGACGAGCTCGGTATCTTGGGTTGCTTCAACTTGAGCTAAAAGTTGCTCAATTGCTTGATCGGGATGAAGCAATGTTGGTTGAGCGCAAGGGTCTTGATTACTGGACATCAGAACTTCCTTAATGAATCGCTAAAATACTATCAACTGTATCTTGGCTGAAATAGGTCTTTGCTTTTAATGGTGCTTAGTATGCCATGATGGCACAAGAGTTTTATGATCACACTTAAGGTTTTATATTTTATGTCGAAAAATAACCCCAATACCGATTGGTACTTATACATTATTCGCTGTGCAAACTCGCATTTATACACCGGTATCACCACGGATATTGCTCGTCGTTTTGGCGAGCATCAAGCCAGTGGTCCTAAAGCGGCTAAATATTTAAGAGGGAAAGGCCCGTTAACCCTAGTTTATCAAGAATCATTAGCTGATCGAAGTGAAGCGTCAAAACGCGAAATTGCTGTTAAAAAATATACTCGCCAGCAAAAATTATTATTGATTGAACAGTATGAGTTAACCCGTCCACGGTAACGATAAGTTACCTATATTTATAAGTTTTTCATATCAAAATTTTGGTTTACAGTTTTTTTACGACTAGACTGAAATGATGGAATCTCAATGGTTAATCCACAATGGTCAAGTCGTTAATGAGTGTTGCGCTGATCATGTGTTGCACTGCATTTCCTTCAGCGGTACAACAAGTACGCATTCAACCAGCTCAATCTTCAGAAAATACCACTTACCAATATTATTACGACTTGTTATAGCTGCTATTAACCCAAACCGCTGACGATTATGGCTCGGCGGATATTGTTGTTAGCAATGACCATCCACGCTTAGCGCAACGCATTACTCAAGGTTTAGAGGCATTCATTGCGACAGGTCAGCTACATGAGTTTATTGAGCAGTATGAAACAACTCGAGATATGTTCCCACTGAGTCGATATTGCCACAGTCGAATTTTTGACTTAACTAATTCACCGTTAGCGCCACAAACACCTTTTCAAAATCAAGATTTATGGATTGATTTACCTTATCCCACAAAAAACGCCGCAGCACTTATGGAGTGATACGGCGTTATTTAATCTCATTGTCTATATAGCGTTGAAGCTTATTTAGACGCCCGCAACACCGGATACTTCATGTATTCATTGTCATAATATGGGCTGCGTTGGTAAAACCAGCGTAATCTTGCTTGGCTATCTTTAGCAAAATCAGGATCTTTAAGCGCTTGATCAAACTCAGCTTGTAGAGCTGGGTTGTCGAGTAACATTTTTGCTGCTAAAGGCTCCACGGCATAGTCTTCAATGTATTCAGTGCGGGTAAAAATGGTATTGAACATTCCCCAATAAAACAATGAATCCTCAGCCTGAGGTTCAAGTAATAGCATTGCTAAGTCACCCAAAGGTTGGTCGGTTGGAATACGCATGCTACCCGCTGGCAGGAGGGTATTTATTTTGTGAATAGTCGTTGTTGCCGTTACCGTTTGATGACCTTCATAATCAGCACTTGAGAATAGTGGGTCGCTGAATTGATATTGCTGCGCGGTTATCGACGTTGGCTTATTCAGTTGTGTCATTCTAATGCCATGCAAAGATAAACGCTCAATAACGTTTGTCCATTGTGGCGGAATATAATAAGCCACAGGCCGAGTTACCGTGATATCTGCTTTTGTGTTAGCCACAATCGGTAAGTTTTCATATAACTTAGGCTCTCCAGTCCAGCGGACAACTTTGTCACCACTGATTGGGCTTTGCTCAACACGGTAATCAATCCCTTTAAAGTCTTTTCCTTCAGCTAAGGTTTCATTTTGCCAGTTGATGGTTAACTTACTTGGGTTACGATATTTGTCTTCATTAATCGCAGACTTTAGCTTGGTGCTATTTTTTGCCACCGTTTTAAGAGTTTGTTCAAGTGTAACGTAGGTACCAAGAACGCGTTGCTTATAAGGTTTAAGGCTATGGTTCTCTATTAGAATAGTCGGTAAATGACGAGCATCACCGTAACCATTGGAAAAACGTGGGCTAGGGTTCCACAATGACAAGCCTTTAGTCATGTCTGTATTATCGTTAGCAAATACCAACTGGCCCGGAATGTGGCCTTGCTCTGTTAATGCATGTTCAACCGCGGGGCGGTAAATAGACTCTAACCATGTAAAAATACTTGGGCTATAGCCTTGTGCAACGTTGTAGCCAAAGGTGACATCGTATTGGTAGTCAATACCATCGGTCACATGGATATCAATGTATAAGTCTGGCTGCCATATATTAATCGCTTGAATGAGGTGCTGCATTTCTAGAGTGTCAGCTTTAGCATAATCACGGTTTAAATTAAGATTGTTAGCAGTAGTGCGCCAGCCCATATTAACCGGCCCGCGTTGATTTACTCGATTGAATTTGCTGCTACGCTCGTGGGCATCGACACTGAAAATAGGAATAAATAGTAAATTAACGTTTTCAAGCAAATCGCGTTTGTTACGATGACTGATATCTCGCAGCAGCATCATACCTGCATCTTTACCGTCAATTTCACCAGAATGAATACCTGCTTGCACTAATACCGTTGCTTTACCGTTGTCACTTAATGCTTGTGCCGTTGATACCCCATCTTGTGACGCGATAATCATCCATATATCTCGCCCTTGGGGGCTTTTACCAATGCTGACTTTTTGCAAAACGTCAGTGCTGTCGACGAGTTTGTCTAACCATTCCATGGTGTCGTGATAGTTCGGGCTTGAAACATAACCTTGTTGCTCAAAAGGGGTTGCCCATGGTTGATCTGCACTTAACAGTAAGCTTTCACTGGCGCCTGACCAAGGATGAATTGGCGGTAGTATACTGTCGTTTTCGAGATGCGTTATTTGCTCTGCCGTTACTTGAGGAGCAGACACAGCATTGTTAGCATGAGTGAAAGTGGAACAGATGAGTAACGGACTAACCATTAAGCTAGCAAGCAAAAAGCGGCGCATGAATATCCCTGTGAATGGTGATGGTGTCGAAATACGGTAATAGCATCATAACACTGCCTATCAACAGTTTCAGTTGCTTTTACCCTTATAAATGAACTGGAACAGTGCCGATAAAAAATCCCAACCGAAGTTGGGATTTTTAAATTACATCGCATTAAATAAAGCGTTGCGAATAATGGGTAGCTTGTTTACACGTTAGGGCCAGCATTTTTGATGGCTTCAGACACTTTATATTTTGCAAAGTTATCACTGAACTCTTGTGCTAGTTGTTGTGCATATTTGTCATACTCAGCTTTATCTGCCCAAGTGTTGACTGGGTTTAACAAAGCAGTATCAACACCCGATACACTAACAGGCACGTTTAAATTCAGTTTATCGATATAAACGGTTTCAACATCTTTTAGCTCACCACTGACAATAGCATCCACAATGGCGCGAGTTGTCGGGATATCAAAACGTTTACCTACACCATGTGGACCACCGGTCCAGCCAGTGTTAACAAGGTAAACTTGGCTGCCAAACGACTCAATACGTTTCATGAGTAGTTCAGCATACACTCCTGCTGGACGTGGGAAGAATGGTGCACCAAAACACGTCGAGAAAGTTGACTGAATTGCAGACGTTGAGCCCATTTCTGTCGAGCCAACTTTCGCGGTGTAACCCGATAAGAAATGATATGCAGCTTGTTCTTTGCTTAATATCGACACAGGCGGTAATACACCTGATACATCGCAGGTTAAAAACACTACTGCATGAGGTTCTGCACCACGGTTATCTTCTTTACGTTGAGCGATATGCTCTAAAGGATAAGCGGCACGGCTGTTTTCAGTCAGGCTAGTATCTTTATAATCAGGTACTCGATGTTCATCAAGCACCACATTTTCGAGTACGGTACCGAAACGAATCGCATCCCAAATCACAGGTTCATTTTTTTGGCTAAGGTCGATACATTTTGCATAGCAACCACCTTCGATATTAAATACGCCACCAGGTGCCCAGCCGTGCTCATCATCACCGATCAGGAAACGTTTTGGATCAGCTGAAAGAGTGGTTTTACCGGTACCCGATAAGCCGAAGAATAATGTGGTATCACTATCGTGGCCGACGTTGGCCGAACAATGCATGGGTAACACACCTTTAGCGGGTAATAAGAAGTTTTGCACCGAGAACATCGACTTCTTCATTTCACCTGCATATTTCAACCCTACAAGCAGTACTTTTCGCTCGGCAAAGTTCAGAATAACAGCGGCTTCAGAGTTTGTACCATCACGTTCAGGTTCGCAGACAAAACCTGGCGCATTGATGATTTGCCAGGTGTCTTTATTACCACGATTAAAGGTTTCTGGAGCGATAAATAAATTACGAGCAAACAATTGATGCCACGCGAACTCAGTGGTTACACGTACAGGAATGTAATGTTCATCATCAGCGCCAACTTCGAGTTCTGACGTAAACAGTTCTTTGTCTGCAAGGTAGGCTTCTACCCGGCCCCATAACGCATCAAATTTGCCAGCATCAAACGGACGGTTTACTTTGCCCCATTCAATATCGGCTTCAGTGTTTGCCTCTTTGACGATAAACCGGTCATTAGGTGAACGACCCGTTCTTTCCCCTGTCTTGGCCACTAAGGCACCATTTGCGGTCAGCTGACCTTCTCCACGAAGAAGCGCGATTTCTACTAACTGTGCTGTCGTAGGGTTGAGGTGAACGCGGTTAGATACATCCGCCATAGTGTTGATCTCCATGTCTTTTAGGTCGTGTTTCGCAGTGAAAAGCTATTGGGGGTTAGGTATTCAAACTTAGCTTGTTATTATTTTTGCGCGATGGCTATAAGCTAGTGTAGGGATTGTAACGTAAGTTAATGCCGCGGTAACGAACAGTTTGGTAATTTTTTTGAAAGTTTTTGGCGTTTGATGTTTTCTTTAGACGGTTAAGGCATAAAAAAAGCGCATTGCGCGCTTTTTCTGTAAGTGGTTACGTTGTGGGTAACGACATTGATTACTGCTGTGACTGGCTGCTATGACTACCAGAATATAACGCTGCAATATCTATCGCATCAAAAGAGTACTTTGCTGTGCAATACTCACAATCCATCTCGATTTTCCCTTCCTCAGCTAGAATCTCTTCAACTTCAGTTTGGGGTAACGTTTTGATTGCTGCAGCACTGCGATCACGAGAACAGCTACATTTAAACGTAACATCAACAGGATCAAATAAGCGTACTTCTTCTTGATGATACAAGCGATGTAATACCTGTTCAGCATCAAGAGTGAATAACTCTTCTGCTTTAATGGTCGAGGTCAATGCTGAGAGATGTTCAAAGTCGTCAGTATTACCCGATTTTGCTGGTAATACTTGCAACAACATTCCTGCCGCTTGTTTGCCGTTAGCAAATAACTGTATTTGGGTAGGTAGCTGCTCTGATTGATTAAAATACTCTTCTAAGCAAGCTGCTAGATTGACATGGTCTAATGATACAATACCTTGATAACGTTCACCTTCATCAGGCGTTAACGTAATGACCATGTAACCTTTACCGAACATTTGTTGCAAGCTTGCATTGGCAGCAATATCACCGTTCCAACGTGCTACACCGCGTAATACTTGCTTATTGTTACCATTAATTACCGCTAAAGAAACCGGGCCATCGCCTTGTAACTGCACGCTAATGTCACCGCTAAACTTGATCGTTGCCGTGAGTAATGATGTTGCGGCCATTAACTCGCCGATTAGGGCTTGTAAGGCAACCGGATAGATATGTGCAGAAAGCACTTCTTGGTAACTGCTTTCTAATTGGACTATCTCGCCTCGCACATCGGCATTATCAAAAATGTAGCGATGTAAAATATCGTTGTTCATTTGCATTCTCTTACTTTTTGGGCGCCTAGTAATCTTTTAAGCGCATAATCTGTCGTCGTTGTTTTTTATCCGGTTTATGGTCTGGTGCCGGATTGTTCAAAATATTTAGCCGTCGGGCTTCAGCGTTTATAATCCGTTTGCTAATACTCTCTGGTGTTTCTTCGTATAGGGTTTGCGCTACATTAGCACTTTGTCTATGGCCAGATAATTGAAGGACAATAATCTCTTTATCATCATTACCTTGGCGAAGGCGGATTTTTGCACCCGCTTCAGCATTCTTACTGGATTTAGTCCGTTGACCGTTGTAATGTACTTTACCGCCATTGATCATGTCTTTTGCGATAGCGCGGGTTTTATAAAAACGTGCCGCCCATAACCATTTGTCGAGCCGAATAAAGCTTTTGTCGGGCTGATTTTGAGTCACATGACCTCCAAAACAGGGATGATTTCACAGACTGAGTAACCTAACTGCCATACAATGTGTGTATTATCGTAATAGAGGGCAATATTATGGCTCTTTTTATGGGCGCAAAGTTAGCATATTTGATGGAGATTCGCCAATCGATATGCTCTGGGGTTGTTGCTTTATCCTGTGTGGGTTAGCATGACGGCTACACATATATTTTCGCATTTTATTAACAATTAGAACAGAGACCTGTACCAAGTCGTATAGAGGGTCCAATAACATATGGATTTATTAGATAAACTGATCACCAACGCTGCAAAAATACCACATAAGCTATTGAGTATAATTGTATTTTGGCTTGGACTGGTCATCGTGTTGCTACTCGCTGCACAGATCACATGGAAGTTGATGCCAATATCGTCGCAATCTGCGGTGTGGCAACCATCCCCCATCTCAGCAGGCACTGCAAAGCGTATTGAGCTTGCCGGTGTACGTAACCTATTGCTTTTTGGTCGCTTAGACAACAATAGCAATAAACCCAAAGCTGAAGTCGTAGAGCAAATCACCGATGCGCCTAAAACAAACTTGTCTATTCAATTGACGGGAGTTGTTGCATCCACCGAGGAAGCTCAAGGTTTAGCGGTTATTGAATCAAGTGGGCAACAAGAAACTTATGGTTTAGGCGATAAAATCAAAGGGACTTCTGCTTCTTTAAAAGAGGTTTATGCTGACCGGATTATTATCAGTAATGGTGGTCGTTACGAAACCTTAATGCTTGATGGTCTTCAATACACCACACAAGGTGCAGCAAACTCACAGCTACAACAAGCCAAGGTCGATCAACAGGTAACCCGAGTTGATCGTCGTGATAATCAACGTTTTTCTGAAGATTTGTCTAATTCTCGTGATGAGTTGTTAGCAGACCCAAGTAAAATTACAGACTTTTTAGCTATTTCACCGGTACGTAATGGCGATGAATTAGCGGGTTACCGTTTAAATCCTGGTAAAGATGTCGCGTTGTTTAAGCAAGCGGGTTTTCAGGCTAATGATTTAGCAAAATCAATAAATGGATTTGATCTGACCGATATGGGTCAGGCATTAGAAGTGATGGCACAACTGCCTGAGCTCACCGAAATGGCTGTCATGGTTGAGCGTGAAGGGCAGTTGGTCGAAATCATGTTTAGTTTGCCAGAATAATTTGGCGTTAGAGGATTGAGTAGAATGAATAATAAAGGGATCCGACATAACATTATTGCTGGAATGCTTATGGGCGCTGCAATGATAGCGGCACCGAGTGCTTGGTCGGAACAATATGCCGCCAATTTTAAAGGCACTGACATTCAAGAATTTATTAATATTGTCGGTAAAAACCTCAATAAAACCATTATTGTAGATCCAACAGTACGTGGCAAAATTAATGTCCGTAGTTACGATTTACTCAATGATGATCAATATTACCAATTCTTCCTTAACGTACTTCAAGTGTATGGTTATGCAGTGGTTGAAATGGAAAATCACGTCATTAAAGTCATTAAAGACAAAGACGCCAAAATGGCTTCTATTCGTGTCGCCGATGACAAAGCACCTGGTGTTGGTGACGAAATGGTCACCCGAATTGTTCCTTTATACAATTCTGAAGCGAAACAACTTGCTCCATTACTTCGCCAGTTAAATGATAATGCTGGTGGCGGTAACGTTGTTAACTATGACCAATCAAACGTGTTAATGATTTCTGGTCGTGCAGCGGTAGTGAACAAATTGGTAGAGATTGTCCGCCGAGTTGATAAGCAAGGCGACACCGACGTACAAGTCGTGGCCTTAGATTATGCCTCTGCAGGAGAAATTGTTCGCATAGTCGATACCTTATATCGCTCAAGTGCTAACCAATCACAGCTGCCTGGCCAAGCACCTAAAGTGGTGGCTGATGAACGCATGAATGCGGTTATTGTCAGTGGCGATGAAAAAAGCCGTCAACGTGTAATCGAACTCATTAAACGCCTCGATGCTGAACAGGCGAGTACGGGTAACACCAAAGTACGTTATTTACGTTACGCCAAAGCAGAAGACTTAGTTGAAGTATTAACTGGGTTTGCACAAAACTTACAAGATAATAAAGAGGGTGCCAGTACTCAGCAAGGCAACTCAAGTAAGCGTCGTAGTGATATCAATATTATGGCCCACAGCGACACTAACTCACTGGTCATTAGTGCTGAACCAGATCAACTGCGTACCATTGAAAGCGTCATTAATCAGCTTGATATTCGCCGTGCTCAAGTGCTCGTTGAAGCCATTATTGTTGAAATCGCTGAAGGCGATAATGTTGGTTTTGGAGTGCAATGGGGCAGCGAAGCGGGTGGCTTAACGCAGTTTAACAACATTGGCCCAACCATTGGTGAAGTCGGTGCCGGTGTGTGGTCTGCACGCGAAACTGATGGCACTACAGTAACAGTAGGCAATTCAGATGGCGGCTCTACTACCACTACCAATCCAACCTCTGATGGGGATTACACTTTAATCGCGCAAGCATTAGGTAAAGTGAATGGTATGGCGTGGGGCGTGACCACAGGTAACTTTGCGGCGTTAATCCAAGCTGTGTCGAGTGATACAAATTCAAACGTACTCGCAACACCGTCTATTACCACACTAGATAACCAAGAAGCGTCGTTTATTGTTGGTGATGAAGTGCCGATTATTACCGGTTCAACTTCAAGCTCTAACAATGATAATCCATTCCAAACGGTAGAACGTAAGGAAGTCGGAGTTAAGCTAAAAGTGGTACCGCAAATTAACGAAGGTTCGTCAGTTAAATTAACTATCGAACAAGAAGTGTCGGGTGTTAATGGTAACACTGGTGTCGACATCAGTTTCTCTACTCGTCGTTTAACGACCACGGTTATGGCAGATTCTGGCCAAATTGTAGTGCTGGGTGGATTAATTAACGAAGAAGTACAAGAAAGTATTCAAAA
Source organism: Shewanella sp. AC34-MNA-CIBAN-0136 (assembly GCF_040309945.1). Lineage (NCBI taxonomy): Bacteria > Pseudomonadati > Pseudomonadota > Gammaproteobacteria > Alteromonadales > Shewanellaceae > Shewanella > Shewanella sp. AC34-MNA-CIBAN-0136. The sequence goes on from NZ_JBEOPJ010000020.1 coordinate 74,050, forward strand.
AGTCCCAATTCTTGGCGATATTCCTTTTATAGGTCATTTATTCAAGTCTTCTTCTAGTAAGAAAACGAAAAAGAATTTAATGATTTTCATTAAGCCCACCATTATTCGTGACGGTATGACAATGGAAGGGATTGCCGGTCGTAAATATAATTATTTCAGAGCATTACAGCTGGAACAACAAGCTCGTGGTATTAATTTAATGCCAAATACTCAAGTCCCGGTTCTTGAAGAATGGGATCAAGAGGCTTACTTGCCAGATGACGTGAATGACATGCTTGATCGCTATAAAAGCGGCAAAGGGCTGAGCACCGATATACGTGATTCAGATCCAGCCTTGCGCACTATCGATGAAAACATGCAAAAGGACAAGGCTCAAAACAATGACTGATAGCGTGATGACAGAACCATTAGCCCAAGTATCTAGTGAAGTTGCCATGGAAGTTGTTGAAGGTGATGAGGTTTTTCATTCGACGAGTAAAGAGCGCTTGCCGTTTGCCTTCTCGCACCGCTTTCAATTGGTGTTAGCGAAAGAAAACGAGCAGCTTTGTCTCTTCTACACTGATAACACACCGCTTAGTGCCATGTTAGAAGTACGACGCTACTCGGGTGTTGAGTTACCGTTAATTAAGCTAGAAGTGGCAAAGTTTGAAGCTAAACTGACGCAAGCATATCAAGCTAATTCTTCAGAAGCCCAACAGCTTATGGAAGATATTGGTAACGAAATGGACTTGTTTACCCTAGCTGAAGAACTGCCACAAACGGAAGACTTGCTTGAAGGCGATGATGACGCGCCGATTATTAAGTTAATTAATGCGCTGTTATCGGAAGCGATTAAAGAAGAAGCCTCAGATATTCACGTCGAAACCTACGAGAAACAATTAATTGTTCGTTTCCGTATTGATGGCGTGTTGAAAGAAGTATTAAAGCCAAATCGTAAATTATCGTCTTTATTGGTGTCGCGTATTAAAGTGATGGCACGTTTGGACATCGCCGAAAAACGCCTACCACAAGATGGGCGTATTTCGTTACGTATTGCGGGTCGTGCTGTCGATGTGCGGGTATCAACTATGCCATCAAGTCATGGTGAGCGTGTGGTAATGCGTTTATTAGATAAAAATACCGGCAACTTAGACTTACAACAACTGGGTATGACACCTGGCATTCGTGAAAAATTCGATGAATTAATTCGTAAGCCACACGGCATTATTCTTGTAACAGGGCCGACAGGTTCTGGTAAAAGTACTACCTTGTATGCCGGGTTAACGGAAATCAATTCTAAAGATACCAATATTTTAACCGTTGAAGATCCTATTGAATATGAGTTAGAAGGCGTTGGTCAAACTCAGGTAAACACTAAGGTCGACATGACTTTTGCGCGTGGATTACGCGCAATTTTACGTCAAGATCCAGATGTGGTGATGATTGGTGAAATTCGTGATTTGGAAACGGCGCAAATTGCAGTGCAAGCATCATTAACCGGTCACTTAGTGATTTCAACCTTACATACCAATACCGCATCAGGGGCAATAACCCGCTTGCAAGACATGGGCGTAGAACCCTTTTTAGTGTCATCAAGTTTGCTTGGCGTGCTTGCACAACGCTTAATTCGGACATTATGCCCACAGTGTAAAGAAGCACATGAGCCTGATGAGCGTGAACGCGAGTTGCTGGGTATTACCGCAAACGACACACGTATTATTTATCGCGCTAAAGGTTGTAAGGCCTGTGGTCAAAATGGTTATCGTGGTCGAACAGGTATTCATGAGTTACTTACCGTTGATGACAATGTCCGTGAGTTAATTCATGGAGGCAGGGGCGAATTAGCCATTGAAAAATATGTACGTAAATCGATTCCAAGTATTCGTCATGACGGCATGAGTAAAGTACTCACAGGTGTGACAACGCTAGAAGAAGTATTGCGCGTTACGCGCGAGGAGTAATCAATGGCGGCGTTTGAATACAAAGCCCTTGATAGTAAAGGCAAGCAACAAAAAGGTGTGATAGAAGCTGATACTGCGCGTCATGCAAGAAGCCAGCTGCGTGAGCAGCGCCTTATGCCGCTAGAACTTCAGCCTGTCAGTGAGAAAGAAGCCCGTTCACAGCGTGGCGGTTTTAATTTAGCCTCCCTATTTAAAAAGCGTATTTCTGTTGCCGAATTGGCATTGATCACGCGCCAAATAGCGACATTAGTGGCCGCAGGCTTACCCATTGAAGAAGCGTTAAAAGCGGTGGGGCAACAGTCTGAGAAAGATCGCTTAGGTAGCATGATTATGGCGGTGCGTTCTCGGGTGGTTGAAGGTTACAGCTTAGCTGACTCAATGGCCGAATTTCCGCATGTGTTTGATGACTTATACCGCGCAATGGTAGCCTCGGGTGAGAAATCAGGCCATTTAGAAGTGGTACTTAATCGACTTGCCGATTATACCGAGCGTCGTCAGCAACTCAAATCCAAGCTTACTCAAGCAATGATTTACCCTATTGTATTAACCGTGGTCGCTATTGGTGTTATTGCGGTGTTATTGGCAGCTGTGGTGCCAAAGGTTGTTGGGCAGTTTGAACACATGGGCCAAGAATTACCCGGTACAACTCAGTTCTTGATTCTCGCCTCTGATTTTGTACAACATTGGGGGGTTGTGGTCGTACTGCTTATCTTTGCTGCTATGGTGATGTTTCAGCGACTGCTGACTAATCCGATTATGCGGATGAAATATGACACAGCCCTTTTGAAAATGCCCGTTATTGGCAAAGTAAGTAAAGGGCTGAATACCGCCCGATTTGCGCGAACATTAAGTATTTTGTCAGCCAGCTCGGTACCATTACTTGATGGGATGCGTATTGCCAGCGAAGTTTTGCAAAATGTTAAGGTGCGTGCTGCTGTTGATGAGGCTACGGCGCGAGTCCGTGAGGGAACTAGTTTAGGCACGGCGTTGACTAATACTAAGCTATTCCCGGCAATGATGTTGTATATGATTGCATCGGGTGAAAAAAGTGGCCAGCTAGAAAACATGCTAGAACGCGCAGCAGACAACCAAGACCGAGAGTTTGAGTCGAACGTAAATATTGCATTAGGAGTATTTGAACCAATGCTAGTCGTGAGTATGGCATCGGTTGTATTATTTATTGTAATGGCCATTTTACAGCCTATTTTAGAGTTAAATAACTTGATCAGCGGTTAGGTTTGAAGTTATGGATTTTTGTAGGGTAAGCGTAAACCAAGATTTATAGCTGATTTTACGCATGAATATATAGACAATTTTTAGAGGAAGTAATTAATGCAACATAATAATAAACAACGTGGTTTCACCTTACTCGAAGTAATGGTGGTGATTGTTATTTTAGGTATTTTAGCGTCAATGGTTGTGCCCAATTTGATGGGTAACAAGGACAAAGCCGATCAACAAAAAGCGGTATCAGATATTGTGGCGTTAGAAAATGCATTGGATATGTATAAGTTAGATAACAGTATTTATCCAACCACAGAACAAGGTCTTGATGCGTTGGTGCAAAAGCCTAACTCGTCACCAGAGCCGCGTAATTTCCGTGAAGGTGGGTATGTTAAGCGTTTACCACAAGATCCATGGCGCAGTGACTATTTACTATTAAGCCCTGGTGAAAATGGCAAAATTGACATCTTCAGTGCAGGACCAGATGGACAACCAGGTTCTGAAGACGATATCGGAAGCTGGAATTTACAAGATTTCCAATAAGATGATTCATCATCGTCAAGCCGGTTTCACTTTATTAGAGGTGTTAATTGTGGCATTGCTAATGGGTTTGGTTGCCTCTGCGGTAACCATGTCTATTAGTGTTGCTGGGCCGGAACAAATGCTCAAAAAACAGGCGCAACGTTTTATGACTGCCACTGAGATGGTGCTTGATGAAAGCGTCTTAAGCGGTCAGTTTATTGGCATTGTGATTGACGAAGATCAATATCAGTTTGTGTTTTATAAAGAAGGCAAATGGATGCCAGTTGATCAAGACCGGCTATTATCGGCCAAAAAAATGGATGCAGGTATTACTTTAGATATTGTGATCGATGGCATGCCATTAGTTCAAGAAGACGAGCAAAATGAATCTTGGTTTGATGAACCTTTTATCGACGAAGAGAGCGAAGAAGAAAAAAAGAAACATCCTGAACCGCAAATTTTATTGTTTCCCAGCGGAGAAATGACTCCCTTTGAGTTGGGTTTTAATACGATTAATGACGACCGTCAGCCAGTCAATGTGCTGGTTGTGGGTGACGCGTTAGGCCGTTTAACATTAGGGCGTGTAGATGAATAAACTCACATCACATCGACGCCCTCAATACGGGAAAGTTAACCGCTCAGGTATTAACAACTTAGGTATTAGTCGCTCATTTGTTAGTCACTCTGGCGTTAAAAGCTTACGCGGTAAGAATCGTGGTATGACCTTACTTGAAGTTATCGTTGCTTTAGCGGTGTTTTCCATTGCAGCGGTATCGGTTACTAAAAGTTTGGGTGAACAAATGGCGAACATGCCCATTTTAGAAGAACGAACGTTAGCCCAATGGGTGGCCAGTAACCAAATGGTCGACGTGCGATTACCTGGTACCTTTCCTGATATAGGCCAAAAAACGGGTCAGTCAGAACTTGCTGGCCGTGAATGGTATTGGCGCCAAGAAGTGATTAAAACCACCGATGATAAATTTAGAATGATCCGTATTAGCGTCAGTGACGACGACAAATTTAAACGCGTAGTGGCTCAGGTAAGCAGTTATGTCCATAACAAAGCCTAGGTATTTCAGCGGCTTTACCTTACTCGAAATGCTTATCGCGATTGCGATTTTTGCCATGTTGGGTATCGCGGCAAACTCAGTATTGTCGACGGTAATGAAAAATGATGAAGTGACCAAAGAGTTTGCTACTCGGCTTAAGTTATTACAGCAAGGTTTTGGTGCGTTAGAACGTGATTTGGGCCAAATGGTAGCGCGTAGCCCTAGATTATTTGAAGGTGATCGTGGCAGCCGTTTTTTTCAGGCTGGCGATAATATCCTCGACTCTGAAACCGAAGCACTGGTATTTTACCGTTTGGGCTGGTTAAACCCCGATGGCATGTTACCTAGAGGCAGCCTGCAATCGGTTGCCTATGTGGTTCAAAATGGCCGTCTTGAGCGTTGGTATTATCCTTATCCTGAACCTGTATCAGGTGCTGAGCCATTAAAAAGCATGGTTATTGACCATGTGCTGTCAATTGAGTATTCGTTTTATATGGATGATAAATGGCAGAAGCAAGTTGATGGAACCGTGATGCCAAAAGGGATTGCGATGGAAATAGAATTAGAAGGTTTGGGTAAAATTCAGCGTCGTTTTTTACTGCCTAAAGGTGCATCAGCAACTAAGTCTGACAAAGACAGTGGCAACAACCGTAACGGTTCAAATAGTAAAGATGAAAATGAAACCGATGATGGGAAATCCTCATAATGGGCGGCCAAAAGCAACGCGGGGTTGCATTAATAGTCGTGATGCTAATTGTTGCTATGGTGGTGATTATTGCCACCAACATTAGTAGTCGCAATCAGCTTTCAATGCGTCGAACGCTTAATTTAGCCCAATACGACCAGGCTTATTGGTATGCCCTTTCTGCTGAAGAGCTGGCGATGAAAGTGCTCAAGCAAGATTTTGAAGATTCAGAAGGAACCGTACATTTACAACAGTATTGGGCCTTGGCCAATGTGGCTTTTCCAGCTGAATACGGTGAAATTGTCGGTGAAATACAAGATATGCGATCATGCTTTAATGTTAATGCCGTCGGTCAAGCATCGAATGAAATTGAAAATGGTCAGCCCAAAATGACCGTAGCAGCTATACAGTTTCAATCGCTGTTGATCAGTTTAGGCGTTGATGATTTTGGCGCCGAGCAATTAACGTCAACCCTTAAAGATTATATCGACGAAGATACGTTATCGGGCCCATATGGTGCTGAAGATGCCGAATATGAATCGCGTAATGTGCCATATCGTGCGGCCAATACCTTGATGCAGCATCGCAGTGAGTTACGTGCAGTGTTAGGGTTCAACCAAGATGTTTACCTGAATCTTTTACCTTATGTATGTGCAATACCTGGTGAAGACAGTCAGCTATTAAATGTAAATACCATTAAGGTTGAGCAAGCAGCTTTACTGACAGCAATGTTAGAAAATAAAATATCAGTCGGCGAAGCTGAAAATGTTATTAACAATCGTCCAGCGGATGGATATGAAAAAATTGAAGAGTTTTGGGAAGGTTCATCACTCAGTGGTATAAAGATTGAAGCAAATGTAAAGTCGAGTTTTGTGGTTGATAGTCAGTACTTTTTATTGAAGGCTGGTGCCAAAGTCGATACTGCAATATTTCGAATGGATAGTGTCCTGAAGCGTAATGGTAAAGATTTAGATGTGCTCACCCGTCAGTATGGTGGCCAACAATAATAACAAATTCATTGCGTAACAATGCGTATTGAGATCGGTGGAGAATAAACAGTGTCTGAACGGCTATTTATCCGGTTAGGAAAATCATCAGAACACCCATGTTCGTGGCTAGTATGGTCAGAACAAGAGCAAGAGATCATCGCTTCTGGTGAATTATCTGATGCCGCCAGTCTCAGCACTTTAGCTGAGCGTGCGGGTAATCGTCCTGTTGATGTACTTGTGCCTGCGGCCAACATGACATTGACACAAATTATGTTGCCCGAAAAAGGTCAACGCCAAGCATTAAAGGCGTTGCCATACATGTTAGAGGAATCATTAGCGACGAATGTAGACAATATGCATTTTGTTGTTGGGCCTCGTGAAGGTGAGCAGCTTAATGTGGCTGCGGTGGCGCATGAGCAAATGCAAATATGGCTTGAATGGCTCCATCATGCAGGCTTAAAAGTAAAACGTATCGTGCCAGATTGTTTAGCGTTGCCGTTAGAGCAATGTCGCTGGGCGGCAATGAGTGTTGGTAGTGAGTATTTAATCCGAACGTCTGAAGGTGGCGGCGTTAGCGTGCCTAAAGCATGGTCTGCATTTGCACTTCCACACCTATTAACAGCTGCAAAACCTAATGATAATGAGTCAATTAGTGTTGCAAGCTACAGTGACGATATTGTATTTGAAGGCGTGGAAATTAATAACAAGCCACTCGATTTACCGATGATGGTATTAGCAAAAGGCATTTTGAACGCCCCAATCAATTTGCTAAGTGGCATTTATAAACCTAAGCATGAATACAGTAAACAGTTACTCACCTGGAAAAACACGGCGATTGTAGTGATGATTGCGATTGTTTTAGCCTTAGCGAATAAAGGCATCGCCATTCATCAACTGAATAACCAGACCGCAGAGCTGCAAGCTCAAAGCGAAATGATTTTTAAACAAGCTGTACCGGGTGTAAACCGTATTGTTAATATGCGCTCACAAATGGGCAGTGAATTACGCAGCATGCAAGGCCAAGGTGGCGGTGCAGTATTTTTTGAAATGCTAGATGGTTTAAAGCCAGCGTTTAGTAAGGTGCCAGAACTTAAACCGAACACTTTGCGTTACGAAGCCAATCGTAATGAGCTACGAATGCAAGTGACAGCAAAAACGTACGGCCAAATAGATACATTTAAAGAGCTTGTTAGCAAAGACTACCTTCTCGAAGGTGGTGCCATGAACAGTAGCGAAGAAAGCGTTACCAGTACGCTGACGTTAAGGAATAAATAACATGGAAAACATGCGTAGTTGGTGGCAAGGTTTAGCCATTAGAGAACAACAACTTGTTGGTTTTTGTGCTGCAATCTTGGCGATAGGCATCATTTATTGGGGCATTTGGACACCGATATCGAATGCTCAAGAAACTGCCCAACGTGATAACAGCGCAGCGCAGCAAACGTTAAATTATGTTAAACAAACCGCCAATAAAATAGCGGGTCTGAAACAAGCGGGTGCGCAAGCTAAAGTTCGTGGCAGTTTAAGTTCTTTGGTAAATCAAACAGCTGGACAATATAAGTTAGAGATCACTCGCATGCAGCCGCAAGGCGATAAAATTCAGCTATGGATGGATGACGTGCCATTTGATGCGTTACTAGGTTACTTGCATGACTTAGTAGAGCAAAAGGGCTTAACGTTAGACAGCGTAGATCTAACCGAATCAGACGTTGCTGGCTTTGTAAAAGTAAGACGTATTCAGCTTTCTCAGTAAGGATTTTTTGTGAGCTTATTTTCAAAAATAGTCATTGGCGTCATTATTTACCTCGCGTTTTTATTGGTGTATTTACCAGCGAACTGGTTAGTCAGTATTGCTCCGTTACCTAATAATGTGGTTATCACAGGTGCCGAAGGTACGCTTTGGCAAGGAAAGGCGGCGTTAATTACCATTGATCAACGCCAAATAGAACACGTTAGTTGGCAGTTAAGTCCATGGGGATTACTGCTTGGTAAAGCCGATATCGATTTTAATATCGGTAATCGAGCGACGGCAGTTAGTGGTAAAGGTAGTGTGAGTTGGTCGTTATCTGGGCTGAGTGCGAAAAATATTCGCCTTGATTTACCTGATAGTTTTTTACTAGCGGGAGCCCGTTTACCTTTTAAAACCCAAATTGATGGCGATGTGAGTTTAATGGTTGCAGTGCTAGAGCAAGGTAAACCATGGTGTGAACAATTAAACGGTAAATTATTTTTAAATAATACTAACGTTAAAAATCAATATGGCGTGTACCCTTTAGGTAACATTTCATTGGGGCTCAGTTGCCTTGATGGGCAATTACAAATTGCCACTGATGAAACCCAAAACGTATTAGGCTTAACGGGAACCGTTATTTTAGGCGAGTCAAACTTGGTTAAAGTGAGTGCTAAAATTAAACCGACCGATGCCCAACCTAAAGATTTACGTGATTCGTTATCCTTTTTAGGTCGACAAGACAGCCAAGGGTATTACCCTATTAACTATCAAGGCGTTGTGCCTGGCTTGTAAAATCGGTTGATATTTGAATAACTAATGCCTTGATATCACTATCAAGGCATTTTCATATCGGCAATAATTTATCGAATAACCTTATCAACTACCTTATTAACTATGTTCAGACATCAGCCGCTATTTAACGATCAATCACTACTTGAATCGTTTATATAGTGATATTGCTTATACCGATTGAAGTGCCAATGATAGCGGTTGGTAATCTGTAATCGCTGGGAAGTCGGTAAATTCAATATGAGGCTTTTGGCTATCGGGGTTTTTAATCCCGAGTTGATAACCTATGCCAGCCTTTTTCGATGCCGCTAATATCACTTCGCTGTCATCAATAAATAAACACCGTGACGGATCTAAGTTGAACTTAGTCAGTGCATACTGCCAAAATTGCGGATGTTCTTTGGGATAACCGCTTTCATGGCTCGATAACATTTCATCTAAACCATGGCCTAAATTGGTATGAGTTAACTTAAGCGCTAAGCTTTGTGGGTGAGCATTAGTAAACAAAATGCGTTGTTTACTTGCCCCTGCTAATGCCTGTAAAAAAGGCATGCTGTCTTGGCGAAGTTTAATTCTATCAGCCGATGCATGGTGTAATGCCAAAATATCGAGTTGTAAATAGCGTTGCCAGTAATCAAGACAATACCAATCTAAGGTGCCAACGACATCATAGTAAGCTTGTTTAACGAGTGTATTGGCTTCATCCAAACTTATTTGACGCTGCATGCTTAATTGTTGTGGCACTAAATGTAACCAAAAGTGGTTATCAAAATGCAGATCAAGCAAGGTACCATCCATGTCGAGCAGCACTGTATCTATTTTATACCAAGGAAACATGTAAATTCCGGTTGTAGAATATACCCATAATAGTAAGATTGTACCCTGTATATATTAATTCGTCACACGAGGCTTCAATGACACAGCGGCATAAAAAGCCGGAAATCCTGCATACCGAAATTGTTGCCAAAAGCAGACTGTTTCAAATCGAGCAGGTACACCTTAAGTTTTCTAATGGCGTAGAGCGTCAATATGAAAGAATGAAGGGCGGTAGCAGAGGGGCGGTGATGATCGTGCCTATTCATCAAGGTAATTTATTATTAGCGAGTGAATACGCCGCTGGCACTGATAATTATGAACTCGGTTTTCCGAAAGGGTTGATAGATCCAGGCGAAACGGCAGTTGAAGCCGCCAATCGAGAGCTCCAAGAAGAAATTGGTTTTGGCAGTTATCAATTGACCTATCTAAAAGAGCTATCGCTTGCGCCAGGCTACTTTTCCAGCAAAATGCATATTTTTGTTGCTGAAAAACTGTACCCTAGCCGTTTAGAAGGGGATGAGCCTGAGCCAATAGACGTGATCCCTTGGCCATTATCTGATTGGCAGTTATTACTCGAGAATGTTGATTTTTCAGAATCTCGTAGTGTTAGTGCGCTTTTTTTAACTCAGCAATATCTCAATACACCAACAGATAATCTTGCAAGTGCAGTCAACGCCGTAAAATAGGTTATTCACAAGTAGTATTGAGTTAGTCATTGAACAGCAACATCGAATAGGCAATAGCCTTATTTATTGATGTCCTTGTGAGGTCATCCTTATCGAATCCAGCAATTGGAGTAATAATGAAGCCAGAAGATGTAATTGAGCAAGTTATAGACATCGCAACGGAAGCTGGGCAAAAAATTCGTGATATTTACCTTAAAGGTAACTTCAAACGCGAAATTAAGTCCGATAATACTCCTGTCACGTCTGCCGATTTAGCCGCGCACGATATTATTTGCCGTCAGTTAGCGGAACTCACGCCCGACATTCCTATTTTAAGTGAGGAAGCTGCAGATATTCCACTAAGTGTGCGTGAAACATGGAAACGCTATTGGCTAGTCGATCCATTAGATGGCACGGGTGAGTTTATTGCGGGTAGTGGTGATTTTTCAGTGATCATTGCCTTAGTTGAGCATAACCGTCCTATCATGGGAGTGGTTTATGTGCCGATGACTAAGGTGTGTTATTACGCAATAGCCGGGCTAGGTGCTTATAAGCGTGATGGTAAGAACGAGATACGTATCACCAGTAAACAATTAACCGGTGATGAACCAGAGCATTTACGTTTAGCCGTCAGTCGTCGTCAAGATCCGCAATCGGTTTTAAAGTTACTCAATAAACCCAATCATTGTGAGTTAGTGGTGATGGGTGGTGCAGCATTAAAAAGTTGTTTGGTGGCCGAGGGACGTGCTGATTGCTATGTCCGTTTAGGACCCACTGGTGAATGGGATACTGGTGCTGCGCAGATTATTATTGAAGAAGCAGGTGGTGCACTGATTGATATTAATTTACAGCCTATGACCTACAATGAGCGTGAAACACTCGAAAACCCAAATTTTATTGTGGTAGGTAGTGCTAACCTCCCGTGGGATATATTGTTAACTAATTAATTTGTTTATATTTTAATGGACATAAACTAATATTTTGGATGTGTTGCTTTTTCGAACAGAGATTAATTTATTAATCATATGATGGCAACGACATGAGTAACGATATGGCAACAGTCGCCACTAGAAACCATCAACACTATATCGTGCATCGTGGTTAAATAACGATGGCAGTGTGCAGTTTTATCCGTTAATAACAGTGAGTCTTGAACTACTGTGACCAGATTTATGTTGATTTCAATACTGAATTTGGTGAGATACACATAAAAATGCCCTCATCATGAGGGCATTTTTGCTTAAATAACTTATGACTTATGACTATCTAACCATTGATGTATCGCTTTTCTGTCGCCTTGAAAGATAACTCTGTCCTGTTTCTTTTCAAGTTGATACAGATACATCGGGTCATAATAAATATCGAGTAACAGGCTTATCCAGTCTAAATGCTTACTGGTATCATTTTGGCTTTGTTGTACGTTAAGCGCATTATCAACCAAGTCTTGCAATTCTTGATGTTGCTTACCGCCTAAGCGTTTACGAATGCCCAATAAACTTTGAGTCAAATATGCTTTAAATGCATCGAAACCCGCTTGCTCACCTAATCCAGACACATAATCAGCCAGTTTTTGCTCAACATAGTCATTTAATAAACGCGGTAAACGCGCGTCTAATGGCTCGTCGAGTACGATAATATCAGCTTCTTGCATGGCGCTGTAAAAATGCTTTGGCAGGGCTGAACGACCAATTAGCATACTTTCATCTTCTAACAGCAAATGGTTATGTTGCTGTTGTTGATGCTGCAGCAATGCCACGGCTAAATTATTTTCGAAGTTGATTTGACTGGGTTGCGGATCGATATTTTTGCCAAAGCTCGACCCTTTATGGTTGGCAAGGCCTTCAAGGTCGACTGATTCATTCCGTTGATGGATAACTTCCGTTTTACCACTACCTGTTATGCCACTTAAAATCAGTACTTTAGATTGGCTTGGCGCTTGCTCGATAGTATTAATTAAAAAACTACGTATGGCTTTATAACCCCCTTCAATATAAGGGATGTTCATGCCTGATTCTTTAATCCATTGCTGTGATAGCTTTGAGCGCAAACCGCCACGAAAACAATATAAATAGCTGTCAGGATGTTGTGACAATTGAGCAAGCCAAGCATCTATACGTTGCTGTTTAATTTTACCTTTCACCAGCTCATGACCTAATGCTATAGCAGCCTCTTGGCCACGTCTTTTATAGCATGTACCCACTTTTTCGCGTTCACCATCTTGCATTAATGGTAAATTAATCGAGTGGCCAAAAGCACCTTTAATGAATTCGATAGGCGCTCTTACGTCAATTAATGGACGGTTTTCTAATAGAAGTCTGCCATATTCTGAGCTGGGGATGACCTCGCTCATTAGTTTAATTCCACAAGGATATCGTGTCCGTCAACGCGTGGCTCATAAGTATTGAGCATACCGATACAAATAGCGTCAATTCCATTGGCTTCTAATAGTGTTTTAAGTTCCTGTTCAGCCTCTGCACTCACGGCAACTAATAGTCCTCCACTGGTTTGTGGATCGCAAATAATCGCTTTCTGGTCATCTGTTAATGGCGGCAAATGTTCGCTATAACTGTCAAAATTGCGATGGGTACCGCCTGGAATACAACCTTGAGCGAGGTAATCACTGACTTTAGGGAGTAAAGGGACTTGGGATAAAACGATATTAGCTTTAAGTTGTGCACCTTGGCAGACTTCAATTAGGTGACCCGCTAGTCCAAATCCTGTTACGTCCGTTAATGCATTAACCCCCGTGATTTTAGCGATATCAATACCTATCGTGTTGAGCTGGCACATCGCATTTGGGGCAATTTGACTGTCTTCATCACGCAGCTTTTTCTGTTTCTGTGCTGTAGTCAGAATGCCAATACCAATTGGCTTGGTGAGATATAGACGATCATTCGCTTTGGCAGTGTTGTTCTGTTTTACTCGCTCAAGCGGGATTTGCCCTGTAACCGCTAAACCAAAAATAGGTTCAGGAGCATCAATACTGTGACCTCCAGCCAACATAATACCTGCATCGGCACAAGCTTGGCGTCCGCCATCAACCACTTGCTGTGCCACTTCTGGTGGTAATACATTAATCGGCCAGCCTAAAATGGCAATAGCCATAATTGGCGTGCCGCCCATGGCATAAATATCGCTGATGGCATTGGTTGCGGCAATTCTTCCAAAGGTAAATGGATCATCTACAATGGGCATAAAAAAGTCGGTGGTACTGATAATGCCGGTTTGCTCATTGAGTTTATAAACTGCAGCATCGTCACGGGTTTGATTACCGACTAATAAATTGGGGTCAGTAAATACTGGAAGTTGTGACGCAAGAATGGTGCTTAAGACTTTAGGAGAGATCTTACAGCCGCAGCCTGCGCCATGGCTATATTCGGTTAGTTTTATATCGGTATGAGGCATGGTTGTGTTTCTGTCGCTGGCTTATTGATGAGCAATTATAATGTTTCTCAAGGATTATTTCTTGGTTATTCGCGGTATATCAAACCTAGTCGTGTATTTTAAATTAAAAAAATTATTATTATGAACGTTGTTTTTTATTTTGTTTGCTGTTAATTTATCAACTTAATAAGGTGCATATCATTTTTAGGTTGGTATTGTGGCGAGACGAAAAGAGCATACGCATGAGCAGATCCGCCATATGGCTATTAGTGCTGTGGTTGAGCATTTACAATGCCATGGTGTCGATAACCTAAGTTTGCGAAAAGTTGCAACCACCATTGGTTACGTGCCAAGCACGTTAATCAATATTTTTGGTAGTTACCAATATTTATTACTCGCGGTATCTGAACAAACATTGTTACAGCTAGCTGCGCAGTTACAGTTAATTAAACCGACCACCCCAACAAAAACCATTGAGCAAATGGCAATCGTTTATAGTCAGTTTGCTTTAGCTAATCGACGCTGTTTCCGATTGGTATTTGAATTAACAATGACAGATGACCAGCCTTTACCTGCAGCTCACCTCGGGTTGATTAAGTCATTATTTTCTGATGTTGAGTCCCAACTAAGTCAATACTTTCCTTCTGCATGTGAGCAAGAGGTGGAAATGATGAGCCGCGTACTTTGGGGGGGAATACATGGGTTAACGTGTTTGTCATTGGATGGAAAACTATTTGAGACACAATCCTGTTTACAAGACATGTTGACGAGTCATGTAAACAGTTATATTGATGGAATGAGCATAAAAAGGAATTCAAATGCTGCTAACTAAACGATTTTTTCCCTATTTTGCGACCTTATGTCTAGGGGCGCTTAATGACAATTTTTATAAAAATGTGTTGCTCTTACTGGTAACGTACAGCCAATTAAATGCATTACCGATTGACGTTAACTTGTTTGTTAATTTGGCCGCTGGCGTATTCATTTTACCTTTTTTCTTGTTTTCTGCTCATGCTGGTATCGTGGCTGACAATATGAATAAGGCAAAATTGATTCGACGGTTAAAGTTGTTAGAGCTGATTATCATGTCAACAGCGGCTATCGCGATTATCAGTCAGAGTTATATGGTGATGTTGCTGCTGCTATTTTTAACCGGCAGCCAGTCTGCATACTTTGGCCCAGTAAAATACTCATTATTACCTCAAGCCCTAAGCGAAGCAGAGTTAGTAAAAGGTAATGCTCTGGTTGAAATGGGCACTTTTTTGTCGATTCTTGTCGGTACCCTAAGCGCCGGTTTGGTGGTGTCTAATGAAAATGGTTTAACGTGGGCTGCAATCATTGTCTGTGTGTTGGCTATTTGTGGTTATCTTGCCAGCCGTGCGATTCCTTCATTGCCTGCCCAAGGTGATTTAAACCCTAGTAAATTTTCGTTATTTTCTGGTACTTGGCGTTGTATTAATAAAGCGCGACAAACCAAGACTATTTGGATGGCCATTCTCGCCATTAGCTGGTTTTGGTTCTTGGGTGCCACCTATTTAACTCAATTCCCTAACTTTGCCAAGCTGCACTTACATGCCGATGCCACCGTCGTGTCATTGTTACTGGCGCTATTTTCTGTCGGTATTGCGGTTGGGTCATACGTGTGTGAGCGTTTTTCGTTTGGGCATGTTGAGTTAGGCTTATTACCATTTGGGGTCTTAGGCTTAAGCGTATTTAGTTTTGACATGATAGCGGCTATTCCGCTAGAGCTTGTTGAGCCAGGTTTTGTGTATAGCTTCGAGTCATTTATCGCTAACGCGCAGCATTATCGTGTGATGATCGATTTGTTTCTTGTCGGCCTAAGTGGCGGGATATTCATTGTGCCTCTGTATGCGTTTATTCAAACTCGTGCAGAAAAACAAGAATGTGCTCAAGCTATTGCGGCGAATAACATCATTAATGCCTTCTTTATGGTGGGCTCTGCAGTATTATCGATAGTGTTGCTTGGGGTATTTCAATGGAGTATCCCTGAATTATTTATGCTTGTCGGGGTGCTTAATTTGGTTGTGCTGTTATATGTCTACTCACAAGTGCCAGAGTTTACTCAACGCTTTATCAGTTATTTGCTGAGCCATGTTATGTATCGGGTGAATGTACATGGTAGAGAACATATTCCGGCACAAGGGGCAGGAATTATTGTCAGTAATCATGTGAGTTACGTTGATGCGTTAGTCATTATGGGCGCATCGACTCGACCTATTCGGTTTGTAATGGATAAGTCGATTAGCGAAATTCCATTATTAAAGTACTTGTTTCGGCACGCTGGCGTTATCCCAATCTGTTCACCGAAGAAGTGCGAGTCGACATATCTAAATGCATTCGAACAGATACACCAAGCATTAGCTAATGATGAGTTAGTGTGTATTTTTCCGGAAGGGAAGTTAACTCCAAACGGTGAAATTGGTGAGTTTAGGCCTGGTATTGACAAAATTTTACAACGGGATCCTGTGACAGTAATACCGTTAGCGTTAACAGGGTTATGGGGATCTTACTTTAGCCATAAAAGTGGGCATGCACTGACCACTTTGCCTAAACGTTTCTGGTCTAAAGTATCGGTGAGTATTGCACCTTCAGTTGACGGAGCTACGACCAATTGCAAAGCGTTACAGCAACAGGTGACTCAGCAATTTAATTAGCTCATGATGTACTAGTGAAGCTGCTCAAAACAAAAAAGGTCACGCGTGGGCGTGACCTTTTAAATGATTAAGCATTAGCTTTACTGTGCGTAGGCAGCTGTTAGGCTTTTCCAATTACGTTGTTGTTCAAGAAATTGGTTACGCAATAATTGCACTTGTTGCTTCAGATTGTGATCTGTAAGTTGCTTACGCTTCGCCTCTAACAAACTCTTTTTGGCTTGATAATAGTCAACTAAGTGTTGCTTCATCAGCTCATACTCTGCTTGAAACTTTTCTATAATTTCATCGCAGTTAGGTAAGTGAGCAACCTGATTCTGAGCTTGTAAAAGTTGCATCTGCAAACGTGCACTTTCAATACGTTCTTGTGGCACTTTACGTAAATCACTCGCTAAACCAAACCAGTTCATCAGTTTGATTAACCATTTGGTTGGATCGTAGTCCCACCATTTGATGCCATTGCGATAATCGTTTTCAAAAATATGATGGAAGTTGTGATAGCCCTCACCGTATGTAAGTAACGCTAAAAATGCATTATCTCGGGCTGAGTTTTTATCTGTGTACGGTTGTTTACCCCAAATATGGGCTAATGAGTTAATAAAGAAAGTACAGTGATGCACTACCACTAAGCGTAATAAACCTGCCATAAGTACCATTGATAAAATATCGCCATTTAGCCAGCCTATAAATGCCGGTAAACCAATATTCATTAAGATCACTAAGGCTAAGTAGTGCTTGTGCTGCCACATAACGATACGATCGTTTTGTAAGTCGCGCACGTTGTTGTAGTCACTGTAACGACTCGCTTGATACTCGCGCAGCATCCAACCTATGTGGCTGTACCAAAATCCCATTTGAGCTGAGTACGGGTCTTTATCATTATTATCAACATGTTTGTGATGAATGCGGTGATCACTACACCAATGTAATGCGCTATTCTGTAGCGCCAATGCCCCGCCTAGTGCGTATAAAAAACGAACTGAAGAGTGAGCTTTATAGGCTTTGTGTGACCATAATCTGTGGTAACCCGCAGTAATCGATAGACCACTTGCGTAAGCGAAAACAACAAATGCAATCCATTCAATGCCATCAAAGCCATGGGTAAAACCACGCCAAGGGATTAATACCACCGCGCCGATAAAAGTAATGGCAAATAACAAGGTATTAAGCCAAATGATTGGAGGTTTTTTCATTTAGTAGGGTTCCAATAATAGGTTTAAATAAGTTGAGCGTACAATTGTACGCTAATTTTACTTAGGGAACTAGTCATGGTCAACTTTAACAGTGCTGTGTTTCTGTTTTAAAAACGGTATTATCGGTGAATTAATATTGACTGAATGGATTAGTAAATGGGTGTTAGAGCACAACAAAAGGAAAAAACCCGCCGTGCATTAGTGGATGCTGCATTTAATCAACTCAGTGCTGAACGCAGTTTTTCCAGTCTAAGCTTACGTGAAGTTGCTCGTGAAGCTGGTATTGCACCCACATCATTCTATCGCCATTTTAAAGACATGAACGAACTTGGCTTGACCATGGTCGATGAAGGTGGATTAACCTTACGTCAAATGATGCGTAAAGGTCGTCAACGTGCAGAAGCCGGTGGGAGTGTGATCCGTATTTCTGTCGACACGTTTATGGAAGTATTGGAGTCAAACCCGAACGTATTTCGAATACTACTTCACGAACGTTCAGGTACCTCAGCGGCATTTAGAGCCGCAGTTGAGCGCGAAATTGAACATTTTATTTCTGAACTTGCTCATTACACCGAGGCCCAGGCAAATCGTACTCCTGTGTTAGCGCGTGCTCAAGCTGAAGCATTAGTTATTTTAGTCTTTAATGCCGGAGCATCAGCGTTGGATTCCAAGCGTAGTGAGCGTAAGTCATTAGCCGATCAGTTAGTACTACAACTGCGTATGGTGGCTACAGGCGCTGAAGCGTTACAGCATAAAATTGACAACCGTGCTTAATTTATCGCGATTATAACCAAACAGGGCGCTAATCATTAGCGCCCTGTTTGTTCGTTAAGCTGTATTACTTACGTTCTAGTAATACTCCTGATTCCATATGATCGGTATATGGGAATTGGTCAAATAGCGCAAAGCGAGTTATTTTATGTGTTTGACCTAAGGTTAACAAATTGTCATTCAGTGTTTCTGGATTACATGAAATATACAAAATCCGCTCGTAACCTTGGATAAGCTTTAATGTTTCAGGATCAATGCCTGCACGAGGCGGGTCAACAAAGATAGTATTGCAATCGTAACTGTCTAAGTCGATGCCTTCTAAACGTCTAAATTGACGCTTTTTCGCCATGGCATCACTAAAGTCTTCAGCTGACATGCGAATAATTTGAACATTATCAACGTGATTAATATCTATGTTGTATTGCGCAGCATCAACTGAAGGCTTGGCCAGCTCTGTTGCTAATACACGATTGAAGTTTTGCGCCAATGCAATCGTAAAATTACCATTACCACAGTACAACTCTAGTAAATCACCCTGACTGTTTTTAGTTGCATCAATAGCCCACTCCAGCATTTTTACAGAGACTTTCGCATTAGGCTGAGTAAAACTGTTTTCAATTTGCTTGTAATGCAATACCTGTTCATTAACCGTTAAGGTCTCAACAACGAAATCTTTGTCTAAATCGATTTTTTGCTTACGCGCACGACCTATAATGTTGACATTGAATTGAGCAGATAACTTTGCTTTTAATAGAGTCGCGTGTTCACGCCACTCTTCATCGAGCTGGCGGTGGTACAACAAAGACACTAAAATTTCGCCGCTTAATGTCGACAAGAAATCTACTTGAAACAATCGATAACGCAATGCAGGATTAGGTGTTAACTCTGCTATTAATGCGGCCATCATTTGATTAATAATCAAACCAGCGGGTAAATATTGATCGCAACGCACTTTTGCATTCAGTGCTTTATCAAACATGTAGTAATATAAGTCATCATCTTGATGCCACATTCTAAATTCAGCACGCATACGATAATGCATAGGCTCAGAAGCAAAGACTTCAAGCGCCGGTGGATTGAAATCGGCAAAGGCCTGTTCTAGCTTGATGCGCTTTCGTTGTAATTGTGCATCGTAGTTTTTAGGATCCATTGCAGCTAAATTCATATCGTCCACCTAATACTGTAAAAAAGGGCGCAAATATTATACTAAATGACGCTGATGTCTAGTATTACGCACCTAAGTATAAAGTGGCCCGACGATTAATGCTGAGCATATACATATTTGGAGACCATATTGTCTGGACCTATTTTAGTGTTTGATTCTGGTATCGGCGGATTGTCGGTAATGAACCAAATTAGAAAACAGTTACCACAACATGATTATTGTTACTTATTTGACAATGCACGCTTACCTTATGGCAACTTATCAGAGCAAGAGTTAATAACTGGATGTGTTGCACTTATTACTCATCATGCACGACGTTTGAACGCCAGTATTGTGGTGGTTGCCTGTAATACCGCCAGTACTTTGGTATTGCCTCTATTACGCCAGCAATTAACCATTCCTATCGTGGGAGTTGTTCCTGCTATTAAACCTGCAGCCATGTTATCGAAGAAAAAGCACATTGGTTTATTGGCTACGCCTGGGACAGTGAAACGAGATTACACTCAAGCATTAATCAATCAGTTTGCCGGAAACTGTAAGGTTGAATTATTTGGGACTTCAGATTTAGTGTTACTTGCGGAGCAGTATGTAGCTCAACAGCCAATCGATATGGATAAGCTAAACGATATCTTAGCACCCATCGCGGCAACTAATATTGATGTACTGGTGCTGGGCTGTACTCATTTCCCAATGATAGCGACAGAAATAAGTCATTATCTTGGCGAAGGAGTAACACTATTAGATTCAGGGGAGGCGGTAGCAAAACGGGTAAGGTTTTTACTGAGTAAAGAAAGTAATGGCAATAAGCAATTACAAGCATGTTATACCAAAGATATTAGCCAAGGGCTTAAAGCAACATTAGTCGATTATGGTTTTAGTGATTTTTCGCTGGTAACCATAACCGACTAACAACACTATTAATTTACTATAGTGCTAAGAACCTAGTTCAATAACGATTAGCTATTTTCCGAATCAGATTCTTGTGATTTGGCTTCTCTTACCTTTAACGTGCGCTCTTGAAAGCTATAGTCGTTTAATTTCGACATTGCTTTTTGTGCGCCCGCTTCAGACATCTCAACAAATCCAAATCCTTTGCGACGTCCAGTTTTACGGTCTCGTACTAAACGAACTGAGTTAACAGGCCCGTACTCACCAAACAATGCCTTTACTTCTCCCTCATGAACACGATAAGGCAAGTTGCCAACATATAGTGTCATTGTAGGACCAACATAAGGTTCGTCAGAAGAGCTTGAACCACTTGTTGGTATAAAGGTGAAAATTAACGTCGCAACGACTACACCAGCAATAAACGCTACCGAAGATGATGTGCCGCCAAACTGAGAAAAAACAAAAGCGCCAAGAAGCGCCGCAATCAAAACAATCACGAATGATTTCTGCATAAAATAATCTCTAATGAATATAAAAATGATAAATAACTGTTAAATACTATTACATACTAATTAAAAATTACCAGATAAACCAGACCACTGTTGAAAAATTGAGCTCAAAAGCGACTTAAATATCAAAAACAAGTAATTTACTAATTAGCCAAAGGTGGTTATTTAATCAAAAAAGCTAAAAAAAGAACGATCTGCATAAAAGTTCAACGCTCGAAACATATCTTGAATAAAAGCGCTTGCACTAAATCTTAAGCTGCCTATAATGCGCATCCACTGACACGGCATACAGCGAAAGCGAAAACCGG
>NZ_JBEOPJ010000021.1:0-92214 GCF_040309945.1 Shewanella sp. AC34-MNA-CIBAN-0136
TTGGTTAAAAGCCAACTGCTCTACCAACTGAGCTAACGACCCATCTTGGTTTTGCAAGAACTGATATTCTTACTGGAACAAAAGCCAACTGTCTCTATTTCAAGACCAACTAAGCTAACGACCCATCTTTGTTTTGCAAGAACTTAAGGTTCTTACTGGAATGAAACAAACTGCCTATATTTCAAGTCTTGTTAAATTATCATCCCATTTTGTTGTTTGTTAATAACAACTCATATTACAGTAACTGTAGACTAAGTTATTATCACATCAACACACCCCAGAAGGCTCTGCCGTTCTGAGGGCGCCTATAATACCTTTTTCAATTTCTCATGCAAGCCCAAATTTATAATTTCTTGTTGTTTGCATGAAAAACAGACTAAGAGGCTGTTTTTTGGCTTAATTAGCCTTTCAATGCTGATAATTGCTGTTGTGCAAGGCGTGCGGAGGCACTATCTGCGTACTCTTTTAAGACTTTGTTATACAGTGCTCTTGCACCCGCAGAGTCATTTTCTTTTTCTGCAATCATGCCAAGCTTAACTAAACTATCGCCACGCTTATTTGAATCTGCAAATTTACTGACAACTGTACTAAAAGCTTGTTTCGCATCATTGTACTCACTTTTATTGTACAACAATTGGCCTAACCAATAGTTTGCATTAGCTGCATAATTAGATTCTGGGTATGTCGATATAAAACTACGAAAAGCAGGAATGGCTTCATCATACTTGCGTTCTTTAAGAACCAAGTTAACAGCGGCCTCATAGCTTCCTGTTTCACCTAACGTTGAACTGGCTGCGGCAACCGTAGTAGCATCAGCTTGAGCTGGCGCTGCTGGGGTTGATGACTTAGCAGTAAGATTAGCAATTTCCTCGTACAGCTGTCGTTGACGCTGTAACATCTGATTCATTTGATAATTTTGTTGCTCAGTAATGCCTCTTAAATCTAACACTTCATTTTGCAATGCATCCATACGACGTTGCATGTCGAATTCGCCTTGTTGCTTTGCTTTAATGATGCGTTCTAATCTTGAAATTCTGTCATCATTTGAACCACCAGATGCATCCGAAACCGGTGCTGGTGCAGCAAAAGCCGTGGCCGTTGTAAAGAACATCGCCGCAACTAATATGGCTAGTTTCATTTTTATCTCCTAAAAAAGGCCAACCGATAACGGTTGGCCTTACACTTCTTACGCTTTAGTAAACTAACACACCACGACGGTTTTTAGCAAAACCAGTATCGTTACGTGAATAATCTAATGGCTTTTCTTCGCCGTAGCTCACGATGCTCATTTGGCTAGGTTGTACACCCATACCTTGTAAATACTTAGCAACCGCTTTAGCACGACGTTCGCCTAGTGCGATGTTGTATTCTGGAGTACCACGTTCATCAGCATGACCTTCAATCAACACTCGAACATTTGGATGTTCAACTAAATAGTTACCATGAGCTTGAATGATCTCAGCATTTTCACTTTGAACTTCACTGCGATCAAAGTCGAAGTAAATGATATTTTGACGACGTAATTCTTGTTCTTTTAAACGCTGCTGTTCTGCAGAGCTCAGTACAGGAGCTACACCACCAGTTTCAATACCACCATTACCGTATTCACTACCAGTACCACTCATAGAACCGTTAGCGTCAGTTTCAGAGTCTGAAGTTGAGCTACAGGCACCCAGTGCCATAAGCGGAACTGCAACCAACATAGCTTTAAACAACTTATTCAGATCCATTTTAAATCCTTATCAATATCTATTTAGAGAAACGGAGACCATGCTGGTGACTTCACCTCGCCCTGGCCGACAGGCAATCTTGCTTTAAATCTGCCGTCCATAGAAACAGCAGCTAACACTTGTTTACCTTGATGGGTTGTACCGTAGATAACCATAGTGCCATTTGGAGCAACACTTGGTGATTCATCAAGTTGAGTTGATGAAAGCACCTGCATAAAGCGTGTTGCAAGATCCATTCTAGCAATATGGAATTTACCGTTAGTACGGTTTACAAAAATCATACTACGACCGTCTGGGCTAATTGAACCGCCTAGGTTCCATTCACCTTCAAAAGTCATACGCGAGACTTTATTTGTATCTAAACTTACGCGATATAACTGTGGTTTCCCACCACGTTCAGAGGTAAATAAAATTGATTTACCGTCTGGGAACCAAGAAGGTTCAGTATCGATTGCGTAATGCTCTGTAATACGTCGAGTTGCTTTAGTCGCAATATCGACGACATAAATTTCTGGTTGGCCATCTTTTGACAGTGTAACAGCTAATTTTTTCCCATCAGGAGAAAATGCTGGTGCACCATTAATACCGTCAAAACTACTCACTAATGTACGAGTTTGGCTGTAAATGTCTTGAACAAAGATTTCAGCTTTTCTATTTTCAAAACTCACATAAGCTAAACGACGACCATCAGGAGACCACGTTGGTGACATCAATGGCTCTGGTGAACGTAGTAACATTTGTTCATTGTAGCCATCGTAATCCGCAATCATTAGATGGTAAGGTGCTTTTTGACCTTGTTTAACCACAACATATGCGATACGGGTTAAAAATGCACCACGAATACCGGTGAGCTTTTCATACACAATATCACTGATACGGTGGCTGTACTGTCTAAATTGGTTTGCACTAATAACCGTTTCACGGCTTTCAAGTAATAACTCATTGTTATTCTGAGGCCCTTTACCCGCTTGAAGTTGTGCTTTAACTAAATCAATCAGCTCAAAACTCACTAAATATTGATCGGCGCCATATGGCTTAACCGTACCAACCACAAGCGCTTCCGCTTCTACATTAGCCCAATTTTGAGCAGTAAATCCATTTACAGACGAAATAGTTGATTGTGGCAATGCACGCACATCAAGTGTCTTAAATGTACCACTGCGAGACAAATCAGATGCTACCACATCAGAAATAGATGCAGGAGCTGGACCTTGACCTTGCCATACAAAAGGTACAACAGCAATCGGTCTTGCTGCATCAACCCCTTCTGTAATCACAATATCTAACGCTGCGCGAGCAGGTGTAGTTAACACTATTAATACCAGTGTTAGCCATTTAGCCAAATTATTCATGCGACTCCTTTTAACTCCATTCCATCATTAAATACGATTGATATTAATTAAATTCCGGTGAAACGGTTAAATTAATTTCTTTTAATTGCTGATAAACAGCCGGTTCAGGCGATACTGGTAACCGTCCCGCTTTATTTATCGACGCTTTGGCGGCTCGACAAACTACCTGATCACCATCTAACGTTTGGCTTGTTGTGACAAAACCATCTGACGCTAGACGAATAAAGACCCTGCAGCTTTTCCCACGCATTGACTCATCAACAACTAAATTTCGTTGAATAGTGGCAATAATCATTGCTTTATACTTATCAACTTCTGACAACACTTGCTTGTTACGTGTTTTAGAAAGTGAGTCTTGTTCAGCAGCCATAGCCTCTGCCATTTCACGTTCTTGACGCGCTTTAGTATCAGCTTCTGCTTTACGTTTACGCTCAGCATCTTCTTTACGTTTACGTTCGTCATCAGCGCGTTGACGTTCTTCTTGAGCTTTTTTCGCAGCAGCTTCTTCTTGCTTACGTTTTTCAGCGGCTTTCTTAGCTGCGTCTTCAGAAGCTTTTTGCTCTTGTTCTTTTTGCTTGCGTACTACTTCAGCTTTATCTGCTCGCTCTTTTTCTAGCACTTGCTTTGCCTGAGCGGCTTTAGCGGCGTCATTAGCCTTTTGAGTTTCCTGCTCTTTTTGTTTACGCTGGATCTCTAAAGTTTTAATTTTTTCTTGTTCACGTTCACGTTCACGCTCACGGCGAGCTTCTGATGCTTTACGTTCTAGTTCTGCTTGACGGGCTTTTTCTTGCTGGGCCACATCTTGCTTTTGTTTCTTTAATTGCTCAACTCTGTCATTCACTTTCTGTTGATCAATTACAATTGCTTGTACAGCAGGTGCACTTGCTGCTGCCGTTTGCATTTGCTTGGGCTTATCATCAAAACTAATGCCTAAAGCAAGAATGACGATAAATCCAATATGAATACCAGCAGAAATAGAAACTGGTACGGTTAAATCTGAATTTCCAGCCACCTATTTCTCCTTTGGTGAATCGGTCATTAGCCCTACGGCAGGCACACCAGCACCTTGCAAGCTAATCATTAATTGAATAACGCTTTCATAAGGTATCGTGCGGTCCGCTTTTACAACCACTGGCCTTAACGGTTCAAGTTGGATTAATGCTCCAACTTCAGTTGATACTTGCTCTAAGTCCATAACTTCAGAGTTAGAACTACTGCCGATATTCAAAAAATATTGTCCCTCTGCGTCAATCGATGCAACGATAGGAGGCTTACTATCAGGTGGCAACGACTCCGCATTACCTTGAGGCAATTCTACTTTGACTCCTTGCGATACAATAGGCGCTGTCACCATAAAAATAATCAACAACACCAACATCACGTCGATGTAAGGTACCACGTTGATTTCTGCAACTGGACGACGACGTTTACGCTGATACATTAAACAGCTTCCTTCTCGCTATACGCTTGACGTTGCAATATGTTGGAGAATTCTTCCATAAAGTTAGCATAACTCATTTCAATTTTATCAACTTGCGTTGTAAAACGGTTATAACCAATAACGGCAGGTATTGCAGCAAACAAGCCCATTGCAGTTGCAATCAATGCTTCTGCAATACCAGGTGCAACCATTGCCAATGTGGCATTTTCTACCGCGCCCAGTGCAATAAAGGAATTCATAATTCCCCATACCGTACCAAACAAGCCAATGTATGGACTGGTTGAACCAATCGTTGCCAATAACGGTAAATGGTTTTCAAGTTTCTCCATTTCGCGCGACAAACTCACTCGCATTGCTCGAGACGTTCCATCCATAACCGCTTCAGGAGCTTTACTGTTTACTTTGCTCAAACGAGTATATTCTTTGAAACCAGCCACAAACATCGATTCTAAACCAGAGATAGCACTACCACGCGCAATTAATTCTTTGTAAAGACGATTTAAATCAACACCAGACCAAAACGTTTCTTCAAAACGTAATGACTTAACTCTTGCAGAACCTAATAATTTGTTGCGTTGAATGATCACTGCCCATGAGGCAATCGATAATGCCAACAAGGTCAGCATAACTAACTTTACCAACACACTGGCTTCTAAAAACAAACCAATAAATGAAATTTCAGCGTGCACTGTCAAACTCCTGAACAATATTTAGGGGAATAGCACGGGGACGCATACGTGATAAAGATATACACGCGACAACAACAGTCGCTTCACAATAGCAATCACCTTGATGATCAACTAGGCGCTGGTGAAATACCAACGACACTTTTTTTAATTCTATAACCTTGGATTCAACCACGAAATCCTGTTCAAATTTTGCAGCTTTACGAAAATCTAATTCTGCATGTTTGACGACAAAAGCAATATCTTCTGCCAACAGTTCAGCTTGGCGAACACCCATTGCTTTTAACCATTGCGTTCGGGCTCGTTCAAAAAATTTTAAGTAATTCGAATGGTACACAACACCGCCGGCATCGGTATCTTCGTAATAGATTGAAATAGGCCAAACAAACATAATCTGAACATCAATTTTTAGGTTGTAAAAGTTGGCTTACTATACCGAGTACCAACACGCTTGTGAATATTGTACCGAGGGAAAAGCAGACTTTATTTTGCTCAAAATGCGCTAAAACACACTAAAAACCTCAGGAACTGTAAGAGATGAAGCTTTATTAATGTGTTTACCCAAAAATTTAACAATTTATTAAACAAAACATGCCATATAAATAGAATTTTTCCTGGTAACAACAGCCTACTTTTACGGCCTAAAGCTCACAAAAAGACAATAATCAGGTAAAAGTAAACTGCGAATCCCCCTTACCATCGCACACTTTGCAAAATGTAAACGTGAATAAATGTTAAGCCGGTAAAATTCACCAACCTCTTTTTAGCAGATACATTATCAATTGTTAAGTTAATAGCATTATCTTACTCGTCTTGATGACCATATGCTGTGTGTTAAACATCAAGAAGAGATAACCGTAAAATCCCACCTTAAATATGGGTAGAATAATCATATTCATAGTGGTGTAGAGTAATATTTAACATATTAAAAGGAGTAAGCAGACTTTACAGCATGACGGGATATATACTATTTGTTAAATATTATTGCCGCCTAATTAACTAATCCGAATAGTTATGCATAAAAAATAAGTAATAACCTAATAAAGCGCTATATAAGACGATTAGAGTATAAATAACATATCACCACCGCCACAAAGCATTAGCTTTACTAATGATAACGCTTAATTTTTCTAGTTTGTCAGATTAGTGTATACATTCTATTATTGCCTTGTTTTCAGGACACATCTGATTCAGATGTTGAAAACCAAGAACTCCAAACTGATGTAACCCAATACCTCAGTTATCCCTAGTTCTTATGCTTGACTTCCTTCCTTAAATTTGTTGATTGCAAATTATTTAGCCCACTTGGATTAAGTGGGTTTTTTTTACCTTTTTTTTAGCATCTTTATAAACCCAAATGAGAAGCTTTGCGAAAAAAATTGTAAATTCGAGCGCTACTGATAGGTTGAACCCTTTCAAATGATCACCACGCAAAATACCCTTACATGTTTTATTGATTAGGCTCTTAAAGGAACGATGGTTCATTTATAAAAGAGTATTGTCAATTTGGCTCAATTTAGTTTTACGAATGTTGAATAAATGCCGAGTAAAGCAGACTGATAAACATAGGGGAACTTTGGCTGTCGTATCAATACTATTTATTAGAAAAATAGCTGACTCAAGTTACTAGCAACATCGTGACTCAAGTAAATTGATATCTCAATCATATCCAGTAATAAGGATACTGCCCATGGCTGAGCAGTGAGTGATACATGAATGGGTTTATATAGGCTTGGTTATTTTAATCACGACTCTGCGGTTCATCTTACGTTCTTCAGCAAGATCATTGCCTGTTACATGGCGTTTTTCACCATGGCCCGATGTATGAATCCGATCCTTAGGAATACCACTAGCAATGAGAATATCTTTCACTGAGTCCGCACGTTTATCTGACACCTTTTGGTTAACCGAGCGTCCACCGTAACTGTCGGTGTAAGCATCAATCAGTACAAGCTCGACTTCAGGGTCATAAGACAAATAACGCTGTATTTTCTGTAATTGTTGGGTAGAAAAACGAGTCAGCTCTACCCCGCCTTCTTGGTAATTTAACACTGTAAAAGCAATATCATCAAAACTGTAAGGCAGTAAATTAGCCAAGCAGGCGCGAAATTCACGGTATTTACCGCCAAAATTAGCTGACGACAATCCCACGGCAATTTTAGCGTTTTGATTATACCAATCCGCATAATAAAACGTGGGCTCCATTCCTTGACTCAATTCATTCAACATCGACCAAGCGGCTTTTTTGGGTACTTCACCATTAAATTGCTTATTGTAAGTCAGTTGAGTGATTTCTTTAGAATTGTGTCCAGGACGCCAACTAGGGGCTCGACTAATTAATGTCGCGTTGGTCACCGAATCAGGTTTTAACCACATATCTAACGTAAAATGTAAATTTAGCTCTTTACCGGCATTACTGGTAAACACAGCACGCCCATAGTCAGGAATATCATGTTCAAGACGGCATTCTATCGGATTGTTCTCACCGATACGCCATGCTGAGTTTTCCAGTGACGCAACGTAGTGCCTCAAATCGGCATTAGCCGTTGAGCAAAGACACAAACTTGTGAGGACCATCAGTTTTCGCCACATAAAACCACCCTTTATACCCGATTACATTTGTTCTATCGGCCATAAAGTCAGTTCCTTTAGTAAACAATCATGTTTAATCGATGATAAAAACCACAATCAAACATGACACTGCGCTTGAGTTTGCGCATAATACTCGGCTTATATCATTTGCACCGATGAATGATAGCTATTGAGGATAAAAACTGTAATGACTGATATTTGCGACGCTAATAAGTTTAAACACCGATTTCGTGGTTATTTCCCTGTTGTTATCGATGTCGAAACTGCTGGGTTTAATGCTAATACCGATGCGTTGCTTGAAATTGCCGTCAGCTTACTAAAAATGAATAGTGATGGGATCATTGTACTTGATAGAACCCTTCATTTTCATATTGAGCCTTTTGAAGGCGCGAACTTAGAGCCTGCAGCTTTAGCTTTTAATGGTATAGACCCCACTAATCCACTTCGTGGTGCAGTAGACGAAAAAGTCGCTTTTTTAGAGATTTTTAAAGAAGTAAAAAAAGCCCAAAAAGCAGCAGATTGTCATCGCAGTATCATTGTCGCGCACAATGCCGCTTTTGATTTAGGTTTTGTTAACAAGGCTATTGAACGAAATGGTTTAAAACGTTCTCCTTTTCATCCTTTTGCTAGCTTTGATACCGCGACACTTGCAGGCCTGGCTATTGGACACACAGTATTAGCTAAAGCCTGTAAAATGGCAGGGATCGATTTCGACAACAATGAAGCCCATTCAGCATTATATGATACCGAACGTACCGCCGAACTATTTTGCCTTATAGTCAATCGATGGAAAGCATTGGGTGGTTGGCCATTAGCGGCTGTGGAAGATGATACCGACTCAGCAAACGAATAATGAATACTCAGCCCTTTGATCTCATGCCAGCCATCTACACTTGGCTAGTGCGATAACAAAGTATTAATTTTATCCAATAAAAAAGCTGCCGAAGCAGCTTTTTTATTATCTCTAACTTGCTAGATTATAGCTTGTCAGAATTATCTTTTAGATATGCAGCAACACCTTCAGTGCTTGCAGTCATACCTTTTTCGCCTTTTGACCAGCCCGCTGGACAAACTTCACCGTGCTCTTCATGGAACTGAAGTGCGTCAATCATACGGATCATTTCATCAACGTTACGGCCTAGTGGTAAATCGTTAACCACTTGGTGACGAACTTGGCCTTCTTTGTCTACTAAGAAAGAACCACGGAAAGCCACACCAGCTTCTGGATGCTCTACGTCGTATGCTTTACAAATTTCGTGCTTAACATCAGCAACTAGAGTGTACTTAACTTGGCCAATACCACCCTTGTCTACTGGAGTGTTACGCCATGCGTTATGAGTAAACTGTGAATCAATAGAAACACCAATCACTTCAACACCACGTTTAGTGAACTCTTCCATACGGTGATCAAAAGCAATTAGCTCTGATGGGCATACAAAAGTAAAATCGAGTGGGTAGAAGAAAATAACTGCAGGCTTACCTTTAATTGCGGTAGCAAGGTTAAATGTGTCAACAATTTCACCAGAACCAAGAACGGCTGCTGCGGTAAAATCTGGGGCTGGACGGCCTACTAATACGCTCATTATCTATCTCCATTTAATGGCTTAAACACTCAACAACGGTATATGCGTATCGCAAAATGATGATCCACCAAGCAATTACCCATACCGTTGGGACTTATATCAGTCGTATACCATACATCTAAATTAACGGACTTATAAGTCATTTCAGATGAAAGTTGGTTTACTTGCTGAAAAATAAAACATGATGACCCATTAAATAATAAGTTTCAAATATGACAAAATGATTTGATAACAAGATTTCACTCATCACTATCAACAACCATATGTTAAACAGCAAATAATTCTGAGCTAACTATCAGCAAAAAATACCTAAAAAAGCGATATGCGCTGGACAAATAGACACTAGACAGTCAAGAATAGCGGCCTCACTTACTTTTAAGAAAAATGATTATGAATGCGGTTGTTATCGCGGTTTGCTTAATGCTGTTTTTAAGCTTTATTCGAATTAACGTTGTGGTCTCACTAACCATCAGTGCTGTTGTCGCCGGTTTAGTCGGTGGATTAGATATTCATCAAACAATTGCAGCCTTTAATGATGGCCTAGGCGGCGGCGCTCAAATAGCCCTAAGCTACGCATTGCTTGGTGCATTTGCAGCAGCTTTGTCACATTCAGGCTTAACAACATTGATTTCTCATTCAATTATAAAGAAACTCGGTAAAGAACCTAATAGTAGTAATACTCAAGTTGTACGTTGGTTGTTATTGGTCACAATATTATTGATGGCGGTTTCATCACAAAATATTTTGCCTATTCACATCGCTTTCATACCCATTCTTATTCCACCATTACTAAATGTCATTTCAAAGCTACATATCGACCGCCGTCTTATAGCCTGTATTCTCACATTTGGCTTGGTCACCACGTACATGATTCTACCCATCGGTTTTGGCGGTATTTTCCTCAATGATATCCTGTTGGCAAATTTAAATACAAATGGGCTAAATGCAATCCGTGAACAAATTCCTAACGCAATGCTATTACCTGCTATGGGCATGGTTGTAGGTTTACTCACCGCAATATTTATTAGTTACCGCAAACCTAGACAATATATGATTGAAGAACCAGTGGTAAGCGACAATATTGAAACCACGATAAGTCGAAAAAGCCTAGTGATATCACTCTCAGCAATAGTGGTCACTTTAATCGTTCAATTACAAACTGATTCGATGATATTTGGTGCATTAAGTGGATTTATTATCTTTCGTTTTTCTGGAATCATTAAACACGAAGTAAGCAAAGACCTGTTTAATCAAGGTGTGCACATGATGGCCAGCATCGGCTTTATTATGATTGCAGCTGCAGGCTTTGCTGCAGTAGTTAAATCTACCGGGGAAGTTGGCACACTAGTGACCTCTCTAGGTGACATCATTGGTGACAACAAAGCGTTAGCCGCATTACTGATGCTTATTGTTGGATTATTGATCACCATGGGAATTGGCTCTTCGTTCTCAACCATTCCCATTATCGCCACTATTTACGTGCCTTTAGCGCTCAGTTTTGGTTTTTCTGTCGCAGCAACAATTGCGCTAGTGGGTACCGCTGCAGCGCTTGGTGACGCGGGTTCGCCAGCATCAGATTCGACACTAGGTCCCACAGCGGGTCTTAATGCCGATGGGCAACATGATCATATTCGCGACAGCGTGATCCCGACGTTTATTCACTATAATATTCCACTGCTTGTTTTTGGTTGGATCGCTGCGATGGTGCTTTAACATTCAACAGATAGCTACGGCTTATCAAGATAAAAAATAAAAACGGGAGCCTCACTAAAGGCTCCCGTTTTTATGGTCTCGTACATGATATTAATCATATCGAGCCTGGGTATCTATAATCTCGGATAACGAACTATTTGGTACCGAATATCTTATCGCCCGCATCACCTAAACCTGGCAAGATATAACCTTGCTCGTTTAAGCAATCATCAATCGCAGCGGTATACAATTCAATATCAGGATGCGCGAGTTCAAGTGCTTTAATGCCTTCTGGCGCAGCAACCAAAACCAACGCTTTAATTGAAGTACAACCACGTTTTTTCAGCAGGTCGATAGTCGCAATCATTGAACCGCCAGTCGCTAACATTGGGTCAACCACTAAAGCAATACGCTCTTCAACATTACTGACTATTTTTTCAAAGTAAGGTATAGGTTGTAGTGTTTCTTCATCACGATAAATACCCACTACAGAAATACGCGCACTAGGAAGATGCTCAAGAACGCCATCCATCATACCTAAACCCGCACGAAGAATAGGCACTACGGTCACTTTCTTACCTTTAAGTTGCTCAATAGTAACAGGGCCATTCCAACCTTCAATTGTCACCGTTTCAGTTTCAAAATCAGCGGTAGCTTCGTAGGTTAATAAACTGCCAACTTCAGTGGCAAGTTCACGAAATCGTTTGGTGCTGATATCAGCTTCACGCATCAAACCGACTTTATGACGTACCAGTGGATGCTTTACTTCAACGACTTTCATTTCTTTCTCCTAGATTTCTGACTATTTCAGGCAAATTTGACAAATGTTAGTCGATTTATCCTCTCTATAAAACATAAAGTTTCAAAATTGCAGTAAATCGTGACCTAAACCAATAAAAAATAGGCAATTCATCGTTTTCTTTATAGGATAAAGTAAAAACATGGCTTCCGACTAGCAGCACAAACTGGTAGAATATTGCCGCATAAAATTCCATAAAACGATGTACCCTAGAGGATCCTCCGTGACCACTCCTACCCCCCTAAGTTACAAAGACGCCGGCGTTGATATCGATGCAGGTAATGCGTTAGTAAACAACATTAAATCTGCGGTAAAACGCACTCGCCGTCCAGAAGTTATGGGCAATTTAGGTGGTTTTGGCGCATTATGCGAATTACCAACTAAATACAAACATCCAGTGCTTGTTTCGGGCACTGATGGTGTTGGCACTAAATTAAGATTAGCCATTGATTACAAAAAGCATGACACCGTCGGTGTTGATTTAGTTGCTATGTGTGTTAATGACCTGATTGTTTCTGGCGCTGAACCGCTTTTCTTCCTCGATTACTACGCGACTGGTAAGCTTGACGTTGAAACGGCAACCTCAGTTGTTAGCGGCATTGCAGAAGGTTGTTTCCAATCTGGTTGCGCATTAATCGGTGGCGAAACGGCTGAAATGCCGGGCATGTACGAAGGCGAAGATTACGACCTTGCCGGATTTTGTGTTGGTGTTGTTGAAAAAGCAGACATCATTGATGGTACCAAAGTCAAAGCCGGTGACTCACTCATAGCACTTGGTTCGAGTGGTCCTCATTCAAATGGTTACTCATTAATCCGTAAGGTATTAGAAGTCAGCAAAGCAGACCCTCAGCAAGATCTTGCTGGTAAGCCATTGATTGACCATTTATTAGAACCAACAAGAATATATGTTAAGCCTTTGTTGAAACTGATTGAACAATCAGACATTCACGCTATGGCGCACATTACCGGTGGTGGATTCTGGGAAAATATCCCACGAGTGCTTCCTGATGATTGTAAAGCTGTAATCAAGGGTGACTCTTGGCAATGGCCAGTGGTGTTCGATTGGATAATGACAAACGGTAACATAGCACAACACGAAATGTTCCTAACATTTAACTGTGGTGTGGGTATGGTTATTGCGCTGCCAACAGACAAAGTCGATGCTGCATTGGCATTATTAACAGCAGAAGGCGAAAATGCTTGGTTGATAGGTGAAATTGCTACGCGTCAAGGTGACGAAGAGCAAGTGGAGATCATCTAATGAGCCAAAGCTGTCGTGTTGTGGTACTGATTTCCGGGAATGGCAGTAATCTTCAAGCTATCATTGATGGCTGTGACGATAACCTAAAAGCTGACATTGTTGGTGTGATTAGTAACAAGCCGGATGCTTATGGGTTAATTCGCGCTCATCAAAGCGAGATTGATACCAGTTGCGTTATTCCTTATACCAATGAAGTACGCAGTGATTATGATGCGCGTTTATTGAAATCAATTGAAAAATACCAACCGGATCTGATTATTCTTGCAGGTTTTATGCGTATTTTGACAGATGATTTTGTAAGTCACTTCCTTGGAAAGATGATTAATATTCATCCATCATTATTACCTAAGTATACCGGGCTTCACACGCATCAACGGGCTATTGATGCCGGCGATAAAAAGCATGGCGCTAGTGTGCATTTTGTTATTCCAGAGCTCGATGCCGGACCGGTAATATTACAAGCTAAAGTCCCTATTTACCCTGAAGATAATGCTGAAGTATTAGCTGAGCGTGTTCATGAACAAGAACATGCCATTTATCCTCTTGTAGTAAAATGGTTCAGCTTAGGTCGTTTAGCGATGGCTGATGGTAAAGCTTACTTAGATGGCGAGTTAATTGGTCCATCTGGTTACGCACCAGATTAATATCGATGACTAAGTGACTAAGTGACTAAGTGACTAAGTGACTAAGTGACTAAGTCTTTATGTTAAAAACAAAAAACCTCGCTAATTCGCGAGGTTTTTTTATGCAATAAACATTGTCGATATACAGTGCTAACGTACCGGTAATGTCATGTCTGCAAACATTTCATCAATCAGTTGTTGATCACGAAGCGCGACCGCTTTTTCTACCACATCTCGGGTTAAATGCGGTGCAAAATGTCGCATAAAGTCATACATGTAACTGCGTAAAAAACTACCACGTCTAAAACCAATTTTGGTTGTACTATGAGCAAACAAATGACTCGCATCAATCGCGACTAGATCTTTATCTACTGCTGGATCGATAGCCATTGAAGCAATAACCCCTACCCCTAACCCTAAACGTACGTATGTTTTAAGTACATCAGCACTGGTTGCACTAAACACCACCCGAGGATCAAGATCCGCACGCTTAAAAGACTTTTCAATTTCAGAGGCTTTATCAAAACCAAACACATAAGTCACCAGCGGAAATTTGGCTAAATCTTCAATACTAATTTTTGTCGATTGAGTCGCGAATGGATGGTCACGAGTCACAACAATTGATCGATTCCAATGATAACAAGGCAGCATAATTAAATCGGTATACAAGTGCATTGCTTCAGTAGCAATGGCAAAATCAGCATCACCTCTAGCCGCTTGCTCACTAATTTGTGATGGCGTACCTTGATGCATATGCAAATTCACTTTCGGATATCGTTTAATAAACTCTTTAATAATTTGTGGCAGAGCATATCGAGCCTGAGTATCGGTGGTGGTAATATTTAAATCACCCTGATTAGGCTGAGTATATTCTTCAGATACCTTTTTAATGCTATCGACCTTGCCAAGTATATCATTTGCAATATCAATAACTTGCTGACCTGCTGGAGTCACGTGAGTCAAGTGCTTACCACTTCGACCAAATATTTGAATACCTAATTCATCTTCTAGCATTCTAACTTGCTTACTAATGCCGGGTTGTGAGGTATAGAGGTTCTCAGCCGTTGATGACACATTTAGGTTGTGTTTAACAACCTCTGCAATATATCTAAGTTGTTGCAGCTTCATGGTTTTATCCTTTATTTAACCAGCACTCATCAGCAAAATATGCAAATAAGAACAAATCGATCGATGTTTCACATGGCAAGAACAGTTGTTCAACTATAATAAAACGTTATATGACAATTGAAATGTAATATAAATAGGAATAACGAGCAAGTAAAAATCACCTGCAATTTAATTGACTTAGCTTTTGATAAACATCCTTACTCAAATGTTTAATGATTTATCAACAAAACGACTTATTATTCAACGACAGCCGCGATAACATACGCTAAGATATAGAATCATTTTGATGCAGTTTTATTGCAACAATTTATTCCAGCATCAAAATAACTTTTAGCCATTGTCGTTTGGCTATATTTACCATGAGATATGAAAGATAAAATGGAACCTTTATGTCCTTAATTTTGGTATTAATTCTTATTGGTGCACTCTTATTGCTGATTATCGGCTTTAGTATTGTCCAACAACAAAAAGAGCGTGCTGAAGCTGAACGTCGAGTAGAAGTATCTCGCCAACGCGCCATTATAGATGAAACCGATGCAGTATTATCCAACACAGGTATGACCCCGTCTTCTAGCCACATTATGTTAGTACTCTATCGCCGCATTCAAGATGCTTTAGAACAATCTGTTATCCATGCATCAGGCCAATTAAAATCGGATTATGAGCGTCGCCTAGCTGACATTAAAATGCAAATAGCCACAGTATCGAATTCACCAAGCCAAGTCCCTGCAATTGAGAATTTTCGTTTACCTGATAATGATAGACAAGTTTTAGAATTAGTAAAAACACTGAAGAAACTTAAAGCTATTTTACGTGCAGAACATAATAAGGGAAAAGTTGATCCGTCTATTTTTGCTGAAGAAGAAATGCGTATCGACAATCTGCAATTAAGGATTAATGTTGATTCTATGATTAGCCGCGCTCGTGCAGCATGCTTTATGAAGCAGTACGGTTCCAGTAAACAAATGGTCACAAAAGCATTAAACACGTTGCACACTATTAAAGCGCAAACGCCAAATGATCCTTTTATTGCTCGTAAAGTCGATGAAGCTAAGCAGTTACTCGATGAAATAATGGGCGCTCAAAAACACAGTGAACCGAGTGCTCCAAAACCGAAAAAAGAAGGCGATGATCTTGATATGCTGTTTCAACCGAAAAAGAAATGGTAATTATCTTTATCTTCGCTAACTAAAAAACCAAGTCTCCTTAGGAGGCTTGGTTTTTTTATACGCAAAATCTATTTAATATAAAAACTGCGTTATTTTTTAACCACACATAAAAAATGCAGTAATACAGTGAGTTAGTAAAATAACTTACGTTCGTCAACACAGTTGTCCACAGAATCTGTGGATAACTGTGTGAGACATTCCTTATCACTATGTTTATTAGCAATAATAAATCGGTATGAACAAACACTCTCTATCGTTGTTTCTATACAAGTCTTGTGCGTTGATACAATTAACTTATGACATGTCATTTTGATTGCGTCAAGCCATTAACTACAAAAGTATCCTCATTTGTAGTTAATCGAACAAATAATAGCTTATCAGTAAACTGAAATGAACCATTGATACTTTCAATATATTACAAAATATGAGCATATAAGGCTTTACGCTACAATTATTGATAATGATATTATTTAAATCGAGCCTATCCTTGTAAGCTATAGCATAAATCGAGATACTAGATAAAAATTATAATATCAGCAGTAAAAAAGCCTTATGTTAAAAATGACTTCCATTAAAATATTCTCTGTATTTCTACTGTTCATTCTCACTGCTTGCGGACAATCAGATGAATTTGGTCAACCTCAACTCACACCAGAACAAGTTTCTTTGGGTTTCTTCGAAGCTATTTATGTCGATCGTGATGTAGAGAAAGCTAAAAAGTTTGTCGCACCTGATATACAGGATGTTATGGATCATTATCATATAGCATCAGCGGTGCAACGACACGTATTAGGCTTATCCATGAAGCAAGTGACGATGTCTATTGATGAAATTGATATCGATTTTTTCCGAAAATTTACCGATGACGTGACTGTAATCGTTAAAATGCAAGGATTAAAAGGTGGAAGACAATGGATTGATGATCGAACCATTCGTCTGCATAAACAAGGCAATACCTGGATTATTGTTGAGATACTACCCGAAAAAGGTCGTATTGAAGGTTAGTATTGAAGGTTAGTATTGAGTCAAAACAGATTACCAAAATTAGCTAATTTTAGTGTTTAATCATGATGGGAGATCAAAAACAATTATCGTTCATTTCAGATACTCACCACTATGCGATATGTTTAAGCATTATAAATAATTGATAAAATAAACAATGAGCAATAACCAATAAAAATAGCAGCCTAGGCTGCTATTTTTATTTTTTGTCGGAGTATTTAATGCATCAACTGAGTTGCCAAAGCATTAATAAGCTCGTTCAATCGTCTTATTCTTCGTTAGAAGGTAAAGACTCTAACACGTCATCTTTCACTTGATAGTAAGCGTTTTCGTATTCATGAACTTCCATAATAACTCCAATCTTTTAGGTCGTTTTGTAGGTGTAGGCCTGTCTTTTTATAAACAACAACACGATATTGAATCCTTAATACTGACGACATCGTGTTAATGCTGGGGGGATGACATTTGCCTTACAGAGAGAAGAGTACCAATCACTTTCTTCTTGGCGCTGAGTATATCAATAGTCAGATCACTTTCAAACCACAATTACGAAAAACTTTCAGTTCTGTTTTGTGGATAGTCTAAATGTGCCTTTAAATTGAGGTTTTACACTAAAAAACAGAAAGTGTTTCAGAAATTACAACATACTCGACGTGACAACGTACTAGCGCATTGCGATACAAGTCGACGGTTCCATTGCTGCTGTTAAGGCTAAATACCTATTACTATGCCCCTATAACAGCAACTCAAACTCTATAGTTCTGATTATTTATTGAAAGAATAATGCCCTTTAAAGATGAGGCCACAACATAATGAAATACTGGAGTGCCTCACTCAAAAATAACGCCCTGCACTCAGCCTGCACTATCAAAGCATTTAACGAATATGGCTAAGCTTTTGGTTTAGAATTA
Source organism: Shewanella sp. AC34-MNA-CIBAN-0136 (assembly GCF_040309945.1). Classification (NCBI taxonomy): domain Bacteria; kingdom Pseudomonadati; phylum Pseudomonadota; class Gammaproteobacteria; order Alteromonadales; family Shewanellaceae; genus Shewanella; species Shewanella sp. AC34-MNA-CIBAN-0136. Next base: position 17,970 of record NZ_JBEOPJ010000021.1, read on the forward strand.
ATCGTTAAAGCGGATTAGTTGCCAGGAAATGACAGGTCTTACAGGCATAACTAGAAATTGAATCAATTTGGGATAATAAAAAACCGACATCACCTAAGTGATATCGGTTTTATTCGCATCGTCATGCGATGGAGCAACGCATCAAGGTTACACTTGACTGATGGAATTCAATACTCGCTTTTCTGAAATAGGATAAGCGGTACCTAATACCTGAGCAAAACAAGATACCCGGTACTCTTCTATCATCCAGCGAGCTTCAATGAGTGCCTCTGGGACCGGTTGTGAACGTGGCACTTTGGCTAATTGAGCCGTTAACTCCTCTTGTACTTTTGCAATACTGTGCATGTGTAATCGATCACGTGCTGGGTCAACAGGTAGCTTATCGAGTCTATTTTCAATGGCTTTTAAATAACGAACAACATCCGTTAATCGTTGCCAGCCACAGTCTTCGACAAATCCTTTATACACAAGGCTATCAAGCTGAGTTTGAATATCACTCATTGCAAATGCAATATCTAAGCTAATTTTGCCCTTTAGACGTTTTTTAATACGTTGATAAATTGTCAAAATTTGCTCTACATTGAGCGCAATGCTCTCTGCTGTTGGGTTAAGCTCTTGGCGAACCCACTCTTTTGCTTGCTCGAACTGCTGCTCATTGCGAATGTCTAGTTGCTTTTGATCTAACAACTGCTGTACCGCTGCATTAATAATATCTTCGATTAATATCTGCACTTGTCCAAATGGATTAAAGTACATTGCTAGCTTTGCTTTATTAGGCAAAGCTTGTTGCAAATGTTTCACTGGCGAAGGAATGTTTATCAACAGTAATCGGCGTAAGCCTACTCGATGATGACGCTTTGCTTCATGTTCATCATCAAATAACTTAATCGCCACATCGGTTTTATTATCAATCAATGCCGGATATGCTTTAACTTCGTAATTACCTTTGCGCTGCTGATATTGAGCGGGTAAATCACCAAATGACCATGTGGTTATTGCCTCTTGCTCAATGCCTTTGTCAGCTACTTTACGTATTGCTTTAGCCACAACACCTTGCAGTTGGCCTTTTAACAGCTCTAAATCACGACCTTGGGCAACTAAACGACCATGGTCATCCTCAATCTTAAAGTTCATCTTAAGATGTTCTGTCAGTTGAGTTACATCAAAGTCGTCAGCAGAAATGCGTACACCGCTCATGCGCAGTAACTGTTTACACATGGTATCAAGCATCGATAACTCAAACGGCTTCATCGCTTGATAACATGCCCGAGCATAATCTGGGGCGGGAACAAAATTACGACGCAAATTTTTAGGCAAGGATTTAATCAGTGCAATCAACTTTTCTTGTCGTAACCCAGGCACTAGCCAATCAAAGTCACTGTCATCAATTTGATTAATCAGTGCAACAGGAATATGCACTGACACGCCGTCATCAATACTACCCGGTTCAAAATGATAACTGACAGTTAAGCCGAGATTACCTTTATGCCATATTTCTGGAAAATCGAGCGCAGATATATGGTCGGCACTACGCTGCATTAATAATGCTTGGCTGTAATCGAGTAAGTCAGGCGTTTGTTGACGCGCTTTTTTCCACCAGGCAAAAAATAGTGGTCCATTATAAATGCCAGCTGGTATTAGTAGTTCGTAAAAATCCACCAACACTTGCTCATCGACCAAAATATCTCGGCGGCGAGATTTATGTTCTAGCGACTCTATGTCATTAAGCAATTTTTGATTATTAACAAAAAACGTTTCTTTCGTCTGTAACTGCCCTTCGGCTAAAGCACTGCGAACAAAAATTTCTCGAGCTTCTATTGGGTCAATCGGTCCGTATTGCACTCGACGACGATTGACTATGGTCAAGCCATAAAGAACTTGGTTCTCAAGTGCTATAACGCTTGCCGCTTTGGCTTCAAAATGCGGTTCTAGATAATTCTTTTTCACTAAATGTGAGGCGAGTGATTCTAACCATTCAGGGTCTATTTTGGCGCAACAACGCGCAAATAAGCGTGAGGTTTCAGTCAGCTCAGCAGCCATTATCCACTTAGGACCTTTTTTCGCTAAAGGCGATCCCGGAAACACAAAGAATTTACGGTTACGCGCCCCTAGATACTCGTTGTTCTCGCCTTTAAAACCAACATGACTTAACAAACCTGATAATAATGCTCGATGTAACTGTTCATAACTGGCTGCACTGTCATTGATACGCCATTTCAATTCATGAACAGCTTGTTTCACTTGAGTGTATAAATCTTGCCATTCACGTACGCGTAAATAGGCGAGATATTCGTCACGACATTGTTTTCTAAACTGACTGGCTGATAGCTCATGCTTTTGATCTTTTACGTGATCCCATAACTTCACCCAGCTGGCAAAGTCTGAATCTTTATCCGCATAACGGCGATGACACTCGTCTGCTGCTTGTTTCTTTTCTGCGGGACGTTCACGTGGATCTTGAATCGACAAACCTGCAGTAATCACTAATGCTTCGTGCAAACAACCCAATTTGTTCGCTTCAATGACCATTCGGGCTAAACGCGGATCGAGTGGGATTTTAGCTAAATCTTTGCCTAATGGCGTTAACACTAGGTCATTACCAGACTTTTTAACCGCTTGTAATTCTTCAAGCAATAAAAAACCGTCTCGAATGTGTTTTTGATCCGGTGGTTGAATAAATGGAAATCCGCCAATGTCACCTAATCCAATCGCCAACATGTGCAAAATCACTGAAGCAAGATTGGTTCGTAATATTTCAGGATCAGTAAATTCAGGGCGCTGAATAAAATCCATTTCATCGTAAAGTCGAATACAAATACCTGGGCCTACGCGACCACAACGTCCTTGACGTTGATTGGCACTGGCTTGCGATATGGGTTCTATCGGTAAACGTTGTACTTTCGTACGGTAACTATAACGGCTTATGCGTGCGGTACCAGGGTCGATAACATAACGGATCCCAGGCACGGTTAATGACGTTTCGGCAACGTTGGTAGCTAATACAATACGACGGCCAATATGGCTTTTAAAGACTTTAGATTGTTCACCGTAAGAAAGGCGCGCATATAGTGGTAAAACTTCAGTATCACGATATTGCTGTTTATTGAGTAAATCAGCGGTATCGCGAATTTCACGCTCACCATTCATAAATATCAATATGTCGCCAGGACCCGCGGCCATTAACTCTTCTACGGCAGCAAAAATGCCATCACTGACATCTAAATCTTCATCAGTGTCGCGCACTAAAGGACGATAACGCGTTTCAACTTCAAAAGTACGCCCAGACACTTCAATAACAGGTGCATTATTAAAGTGTTTTGAAAAACGATCTACATCTATGGTAGCCGAAGTAATAATGACTTTTAAGTCAGGACGTTTTTTTAGTACCTGCTTCAGATATCCCAATATAAAATCAATGTTTAAGCTGCGTTCATGCGCTTCATCAATAATAATCGCATCGTACTGGTTTAAAAATCGGTCCGAGGTGAGTTCGGCGAGCAAAATGCCATCGGTCATCAGTTTAATATAACTGTTGTCACTCATGGCATCAGCAAAACGAACTTTAAAGCCAACAACTTCACCTAATGGGCTGTTAAGTTCATCAGCAATACGGTTCGCGACACTTCGTGCAGCAAGACGACGAGGTTGGGTATGGCCAATTAAGCCTCGAGTTCCTAAACCCAGTTCAAGACAGATTTTAGGTAACTGGGTTGTTTTACCAGATCCTGTCTCCCCCGCCACAATCACCACTTGATTATTGGCAATAGCAGAAGCAATATCGTCACGTTTTTGCGACACAGGAAGTTCATCTGGATAACTAATAATAGGTCTAGACTGTAAGCGCTGCTGCGCTTTTTGATAGGCTTGCTGCGCAGCTTCCGTTAACTGCGCTAACGTTTGGGATTTTTTTTCAGACTCGGCTTCTTTATTGACACGATACAAACGACGACGAATTTTAGCAGCATCGGTTTGATAACAAAGATTGAGATACGCCTTAGATAGCGGGTGAAGGTCCGAATTCAAATCTGATTCCCTTGCTTACATCAAAAAAAGCGATCCTAGCAAGGAAAACAGCAGAATGGTATTGATTTTAACGATTGTTAAGCTGGAGATAAGTAACACTGTTGCATATAAATATTCATCGCCTTAAGCACATTGGTCCGATTAATGGTTCCAATGACTTTTCCGGCACTCAATACAGGATAAATTTTTGGTTTAGAGCCTAACATTTGTTCAGCTAATTCCAATATACTTTCATCGGGAGTAACTGATAATACAGGGCTTTTCATACAATCTGCCACTGTGCTGGTCATATCACAGTGGTAGCTACTTTTTAACATCACTGACAAGCAATCTTGTTGGGATAAGAACCCCACTAACTTTCCAACACTATCCACAACTGGCGCGCCGCTCTTATTACTTTCGAGTAGTTTCTCAACCGCTATTGCCAGTGACATATCTGCGGTTAACAGTATCGGACGTCTATCCATGTGATCTTTAATTTTTATTGAATCCATATTGCCCCCTAAATGCACGCTAATTGACTACGTGCTTAATAAATCTCGTCAATCAATTCAAAATGAATCAACATTCAAGTACTGACTTAATTTAAGTTTAGTCAATAATGGCTCAGTGGATAGAAAATAAAACCGATTGTTTTAATCGGTCTTTATCATCACAGCTAGGACTTACTTGTCACGCCAGATCATGACTGTGGCAGCTTGGCCTTGGCTTCGAGTTGCACGATACATACCTTCGGTATTAAATGGCGTTGCGATATTGCCACGCTGATCAATTGCTATCACGCCTCCAGTTCCACCAGCTGATATTAAACGTTGATTAATGACTTCATCAGCCGCTTGAATAATCGATACTTGTTGGTATTTAACTCTAGTACATATGTCACCCGCCACTTGATAACGGATAAAATACTCACCGTGCCCTGTTGCAGATACCGCACAGACACCATTTTCAGCATACGTTCCGGCGCCAATGACCGGAGAATCACCAATACGGCCAAAACGTTTTGCTGTCATGCCGCCAGTTGATGTCCCTGCAGCAAGGTTACCTTGCTTATCAAGTGCAACAGCACCCACGGTGCCGTATTTATAATTGGCTTTTAACTGTTCTACTGACGCCTGATAATCTCCGCCATTATTTTGCTCGGCTTCAATGATACTCGCCTTAGCATCAAGCAACTGTGCATAACGATGTGGGGTATCAAAATGACTGTTAGGCACTAAACTAAATTGTTGTGTTAGCGCAAATTCTTCCGCCCCTTGTCCATAAAGCATCACATGGGGTGATTTTTCCATCACCTTTCTTGCTAAATCAATCGGGTTTTTAATATGTTTAACCCCAGCGACGGCACCTGCATTCATAGTGTTACCGTCCATGATGGAGGCATCAAGTTCATGGCCACCATCAAAAGTATAAACAGCGCCAACCCCTGCATTAAATAATGGGCTATTTTCTAACACATTTATCGCAGATTGAACCGCATCGAGGCTGTCGCCGCCTTTATCTAACACTTTATATCCGGCATCAACTGCCTGTTTAAGTTTGTCGCGAATGGCTTTCTCTTGCTCAGGGCTTAGACTGGCTGCTGAAATAGTGCCGGCGCCACCATGGATTGCTATAGCAAAAGGTGTATCGTCTTTAGCAAAACTGCTATTGGACGTTAAGCTTAAACATAGCGTAATCGTTAAATATAATTTATTCATGTTAGAAAAATCCTTGAAGGTGGTTTATCTTTGTAACCATTTCTGTTTGTAATTTCAATCATATCCTTGCGACTTTTATACTTTGTAGCGACAATGGTCATCATCATCAATTTTGGAAAAGTTAGCTTAACTTGTCGACAAAACGCCTTAAAATTAGCCAATTTCTATTGCTTTCGTTGACCTTACTGATGTCAGGCTTGGTGCTGGCCGACGAAAATTGGTTAACGATTAACGTTACCGGTGTGCCGAAAAAAATTGAAAAGAACATTTTTGCTCATTTAGGCACACTGCCAGATAACGATGTTCAGCGGCGAGCATTTTTATTTACCGTTGACGATAACACCCATGATGCGCTTGAATCCATGGGCTACTACCATGCAATTTTAGATATTGATGTCAAAGAGAATGATAAAGGCCCTTGGGAGTTAAGCCTCAATATAACCCCAGGCGAACCGGTCATTATTCAATGGGTGGATATTAATTTTCAAGGTGACATGCTCCAAGATAATACTTTTTCGCTGTGGCTTAATAGCTTGAAAATAAAACCTGGTGATACCTTAAACCACGGTGTATATGATTCGATAAAATCACAGTTAATCACGTTAGCGCTGGCAAGAGGATATTTTGATGGTCAATACACCAAATCAGAAATCAACATTAATCGTGACTTAAATACCGCCCAAATTAACCTACAGTTTAATTCTGGTAAACGCTATTTATTTGGTGATGTTCACTTTGAAGGCAGTACTCTCAATGATGACGTTGTTGAATCATTGATTCCTTTTGATGCTGATGCGCCTTACGCCACACAGCTATTAACTGAGTTTAATCGTAATTTATTAGATACAGGTTATTTTAGTAATATCAAAGTATTGCCACAGCTAAACAAAATAGATACTGGGGTAGTTCCGATTAAAGTTGAGCTAAGCCCTCGACCTAGCCATCTGATTGAAGTGGGTTTAGGTGCTGATATAGGTAATAGTACAGAAAACAGTGTTGATCCTCGTGTGCGAGTCACCTGGCGCACGCCGCAAATCAATCGCTATGGCCATTATCAAGAAACCAGTGCTGAATGGTCACCTGAGCGACCTAAGATTTTAACCACTTATACTATTCCGTTAACTCACCCCTTAGATGATCAACTGAAAATAAAACTCGGATTATTACGCGACACCTATGGTGTCACCCAAGATTACGACGCTGATAAACGCCAATTTAATAATACCGGGCAATTAGAGTCTAAAAAGTATCTCGTTGGCTTAACGCGTCAAAGGCGATCTAAAAGTAATTGGTTACATGGATATTCAATTGAATCCGTTAGAGAGTTTTATAATCAACTCGATACAGATTACGATCCACGTTTTTATTTGTTCGGTTTCAACCTCACCAAAACAGTTCGTGGTGACAACACGCTCGATCCCAAATCTGGGTATCGTCAAACTTACAGTGTTGAATACGCCGACCCGTCCTTAGGCTCCACCATCCGCCTAGCACGTTTACAAGCCCGATTTAAATGGGTAGAGACTATATTCGATAAACATCGTTTTGTTGCTCGAGTCGATTTAGGAGCCAATATTGCTGATAAAAACGATATGGCTAATATACCGCCATCGTTACGATATTTTGCCGGTGGAGACCAAAGCATACGAGGTTACAGTTACCAAGAATTAGGTCCCTATATTGACTACACCAACAGTGAAGGCGGCTTATCTCGACAGGTTGTCGGTGGGCGCTACTTGGCGATTGGCAGTGTTGAATATCAATATTATCTTACCCCGACATGGCGAGTTGCCACCTTTGTCGATGCTGGTAATGCTTTTGATACACAACAGTTTGAACCGGTAGTATCGGTTGGTGGAGGATTACACTGGATATCACCTATTGGCCCGATTCGAATGGACCTAGGTTTTGGCTTAAAAGAAACCGAGACAGTTGCACGTTCATATCGTTTCCATTTAACCATGGGAACTGATTTATGATAGATAAACATACCGAGCAAAGTACTTTGCAACATAATGAGCAAAACGCTCAGTCAGAGGAATCACTCAAGCCAAGTAATAAAAAAGCACCTAAATCAACCAGCCTATCTGCAAGAATTTGGCGCAGCATTAAGCTTTATACCCGAATACTGATTTATGTCCCTTTGGTATTATTGATGCTGTTTGCCATCATCATGGGCACCCCATTTGGCAGTAAAATGGGGGTGATGTTCGTTAATCAATTTGTCAGTGATATCGATGTTGAATATGCTTCAGGCACCTTAAATGATGATATCACATTGCATCACTTGTCATGGTCAATGCCAGGGATTAGCGTCGAAGCTGATGATTTAACTTTAAAATGGGTGCCAACATGTCTGATTAACAAACAGCTTTGTGTCACAAATCTGCTGGCATCAAGTATTGATGTGAACATTATCAGTGATGATATTCCAGTAACCGAAAAAACCACAGAAACGGGGGATATCATCGATCCCTTTACCGAGCTTAAATTACCGATTAGTATTAATCTTAGCCACGCCCAATTGGCCAATATTAATGTAGATGTTAATGGTATGACTTTTTATGCCGACAATTTAACGACTCAAGCTATCTGGAATAACGCTGGCCTTGTGGTTGAATCACTCACCAGCCAAGGGCTAATCGTCAACATCCCAGATGCAACATCAACAAGCCAAACACGTTCTCAGCCAAATAATAAAGCAACAAACCAAACCGCCGCGCCCAAAGAAACTTCATGGCCATTGGCTAACTTACCACAGGTGTTTATGCCTTTTCCTGTCAATGTGAGACAGTTTAATGCCACCGACAGTCAGCTCATTATCGGCCAGCGCAACGACCATTTTAGCCATATCGCATTAGCTGCCAGTTTTCGTCAATTTCAACTTGGAATAACCCAACTAGACATTCAACATGATGACGGTGATGTGAGTGTTATCGGTGATATTAGCTTACACGATCATTATCCACTGACATTAAAACTACTTGCTAATGTCGAAAATCTGCCTGAGTTGCCAGGGCTTCAACAGCAACAACTCCGTGTTGATCTTACCCAAGACTTAAGCCAATTAAATATCAATGCCATCGCTAAAGGCGATAGCCATTTCAATCTTGCAGCCGACATTAATCTCACCACGCCGGCGCTTGAATACCAAGTAACACTGACCGATGCCGCTTTGCAGTGGCCGTTAAAAAATCCGCTATACACCAGTAATATTAGTCACTTTACCAGTAAAGGTAATATAAAAGACCAAGTGGCACAGTTTGAAGGGCAACTGACAACACCTTACCACCCTACTTTGGCGGTTATTGCAGATGTTGTTAACAACAATCAAAAGTTGACCATCAATACACTCAATTTACAGTCAATCGCGGGCAACCTAGATCTAACTGGACAGCTATCATATAAAGATAAAATAACCTGGCAGGCCAACGTGCTTACCAACGACATTCAGTTGCAATATATTGACTATATTAATCAGCAAAATCCGATCAAAAGTAAATTCAGTGGCCATTTTAATAGCACGGGCAGCATTGCCGATAAGCAGTGGCAAGTGGCCATTCAAGACGCCGATTTAACCGGTCGATTAAATGGGTACCCGTTGAACTTGCAAGGCGATATTTCATTAAATCAAGATTTTGCGATTAACGCGACAAACCTGCAGGCCAATGCCCTTGGCGCTCAATTAATCATCAATGGCCAAGCCGACAAAACATGGGACATCGATGCCGAACTTAGCGTTCCCGATGTCAGTCAGTGGCTAAAAGGCGGCCGCGGCAATATTTTTGCAAAAGTTGATGTTACGGGTAATAGTGCCGACCCAATTGTGGATATTAACGCGCAAATCAGTCAATTCAGTTACCAAGGAAGTAAAATTGACAGCCTTGATTTACTGGCTAATTATCGCCCTTATTCGCAGCATCAATATCGGATAGAACTGCATAATAATAATCTTGTATGGGACAGCTATAAGCTGACAGATATCGCATTCATCAGTGACGGCAATCAACATCAACAACAAAGCACACTTAATACTCAAGGTGATGTGGTCATCAATACTCAAATGGCCAGTAGTAGTAATATTGATAAACAACAGATCAATGCCACATTAACAGAATTCAATATCAGTAATGCTCTTGGGCAATGGCAACAAGATAAACACATTACCTTCAGCTGGGATCAGCTCAATCATAGTGGCAGTGTAAGCCGTTTTTGCTTAGTGCATCCACACAATAAATTGTGCTTAATCAATGATGTTAATTTAGGTCACACTGGCCAGGCTAATATTACTTTTACCGGTAATCCCGGTAAATCATTGGCACCTGTGTTGTCTAAAAAAATCACTTGGAGCGGTGAAGCAGCGCTAACCAGTCAAGTTAATTGGGCTAAAGGTAAAAAGCCCACTGCCAATGTTCAGTTTACGCTTTTACCGGGCAATATTAAGCTAAGCCGCGCCAAAAACAACACCATCAGCATCGACTACCAGCAGTTACTATTACAAGCATCGCTTGATGAGAAACAAATTACTAGCTCATTGAGTTTCGATTCATCCGGAATCGCCAGTTGGCAAAGCCAACTAAGTGTCAACATCACGCCCGATCGGACCTTACAAGGTACCATTAATGTTAATGAACTTAATCTCGCGCCTTTTGGAGAGTTCTTTCCAAGGCTAGAAACCTTAGAAGGCATGTTATCCAGTCGATTAAATTTATCCGGCACCCTTATGGACCCTAATGTCTCGGGTAATATTAAACTCAGTGACGGTGCATTTGCCTTATCCACCAACCCAACATTAATCGATAAACTGTACTTGTCACTGTCTCTAGAAGGTCAGCAAGGACAACTCAATGGCCAATGGCATATGGGTGACGGGCAAGTGAGCACGACAGGTACCCTTGCTTGGCCTCAAGGGAAATTTAGTGGTGACATTGATATTAAGGGTGAAAATTTAGCGGTAATTCAACCACCAATGGCAATATTAAATGTCTCTCCAGATATTAATATGGCCTTTGATGAGCAACTGTTTGCGATAAAAGGCAAAGTTGACGTGCCATCAGGACAAATAAAAATTACTCAGTTAGCTGAAGGAGGCGTTGCGGTATCGAACGATGTGGTATTTAACGATTCAGTGTCTGAACAAACCGTTAAAACCAGTCCTTACGCCGTTACAGCCGATTTGAATATCAGTGTCGGTAAACGCCTTACTATTGATGGTATGGGTCTTAAGGGAAGACTAGAAGGCGATCTGGTACTAAAACAGCAAGCTTTTAAGCCGCCCATGTTATTTGGTGATATTAAAGTCAACAAAGGGACTTATAAGTTTATGGGGCAAACCTTAAGTATTAATACTGGTGAAGTCCAATTTATTGGTCCAACAGAATTGCCAAACCTAAATATAGAAGCAACTAGAGACATAAAAGAGAGCGATATCACCGCCGGTGTTCGAGTCACTGGTACCCCAATGCGCCCAGTGGTCACCTTATTCTCTAATCCAGCAAAAGAGCAAGCCGAGGTGCTTTCTTATATTTTGACGGGTAAAGGTTTTACCAGTACAACCAACCAACAAAGTAACTCACTAATGATGGGCGCCGCGCTCAGTTTAGGTTCACAATTTGATGGTGGAGCAATGAATAGCATTGGCAGTACTGCGACAGGACTGATTGAAAAGTTTGGATTTTCGAATGTACAACTTGATACTAATGATGACGGTAAAGTGGCTGTGAGTGGGTATATAGGTGAAGACTTAATGATTAAGTATGGCGTGGGAGTATTTAACCCCGGTTATGAAATGACCGTACGATATTATTTGTTTTCACAATTATATTTAGAGAGTGTGTCTAGCACCTTAAGTCAATCACTGGATATCTACTATAGCTTCGAAATCGATTAGCATTTGGCATTTGGCATTTGGCATTTGGCATTTGGCATTTGGCATTTGGCATTTGGCATTATAAGAATAAATTTAGCGATAAACATTCAGTCATAAAAAAAGCGCCCTAAGGCGCTTTTTTTTCACATTTGCGATTAAGCAAACATAAAGTCAATGTGTTCAACCAATTGCTTGAATGCGTGACGTTGGATAGCTTTTACACGAACTTTAACTTCTTTACCTTCAATAGAAACGGTTAAGTCAGTTGTGTAAAAGTCATCATTTAACTGGATGTTAATGATGTCTTTGTGTTCAAACTTGATTGATACAGGCTCTTTACCTGGACCATAAATTACTGCAGGAACTTTACCGGCATGACGTAGGCGGCGGCTCGAACCTTTCCCGATTTCTGTGCGGGTTACTGCGTTGATTGTGTAAGACATTAGTCACTCACTTAATAATTAATAAAGTATGAAGGCGTCATCATTTTCGACCAACGATGACTCAAATAAAGCGCGCGGATATTACCACAGCCATTATCAACCCACAAGAAGATATACCAATCCTATTAAATATGTGCTCTTTCAGCGGGAGTTCAAAGTACTGTAGGCAAGGCAGATGATTGAAACGAATAGTGATGATCGGTAACAAGCTCATGCGTTACTCTACCTCTAGCATCTAACCGCTAGCATCTGATCGCCATGAATAGTGGGAATGTCTTATTTTTATGGAAATAGACCATGCAGTCGTATTTTGAAAGCATCTAACAAAGCATAAAGTACTTTGAAACCCGCCAGAATAGAGTCTCTCAGGTATGCCACTTCTGTGTTGCATCGATTTAAAAGGGAACAACCATTTCTACATCAATACGCCTTGAAATGAAAAACCTGACAGACTCTGAACTGACCAGATATTTAATGATATTGGTATTAATTAACCCCAACGCCTCACTGGCCCACAATCAATATGCACAAACCCATCTCGAGGATAAAATCCTACACCACCTAACTTAAGCGACTCAGCAGCATCGCGTAAGTGTTTAGTTTTCACTCCGGGTAAGGCAATATCCATCGCCATGCCTTTCATGTGATAACTTTTCTTGGCAACCCCATTGCTACGCGATGCGAGCATTTGATTTGTTTTGGGTGAACGATAAGCTGAAATAACATGGATTTCATCTTGATTATCTAATGTAACCTGTAATTTATACAAATATTCAAATAATCTTTTATCAATCGGTGCGGCTAAATTTTGGCGATGATCCCGTAATACTTGATTAAATTCAGTCAACGTTTCTGATTGATATTGACCATCAACCCAAAAACTTCCCTGGCTTCTTTCACCAGTATGCAAATTATAAAAACGTAAATCTTTAACACCAAGAGTAGAACGACTTGCTTGCGCGGTATTCGGTAACAGAGTTACCACTGCGGCACCGCTTAAGCCTAATAATAACTGCCGACGAGTTAGGCACTCTATTGTCATTTATACACCACTTAAATTATCTAAATTACGATACTTATCGGCTTTAAAAGCACGATTTCATCTTCACAGCGCTTTTTATTGCGTTGTTGCTTTTTTATCCAACTGGCGAATAAATTAACCATTAATGCTGATAAATGCAAGTATACCTATGTTGAGATGTGCATTAAACACGCTAACTTACATAAGAGTGTGATATAGCTCAAGTGCTTAGGGATGAAGTAAAACCTCATTAACTTTGTTTCATCAATTATGATTATTGCACAATATCGTTACTGGTGACTTTATGGCTTAATAACTTCATCGACTCTACTGGGGTTAATTGATAAATGTCATCTCGGTACTGCGCAACATGCTGTTCATCGACCCAAGCGCGCCAATATACCATGTGAACAGGCAAGGTTGATGATAAGGCAAACCATTGAGTTTGAGTGTGATTAGACTGCAAATGAGCCCAAGTACGCTTATCAATAACTAAATGGTTGGCAAACCAGTCGGCTAACTGTTGTACTTTTTCAATTCGCACACAACCTGATGATACATCCCGCTCCACATGTGCAAACATTTCAGGTGTTGGCGTATCATGTAAATACACGCTCTGATCATTGTTAAAGTGGAATTTATAACGGCCTAATGCATTACCGTTACCGGGGCGCTGAACCACTCTGTACGGGAATTTCCCTTTTGCAGCCTGTTGCCACTGTTGAGGTGTTTTATCGACACGATGACCTTCATAATCAAACACATCAAAATGTCTATCGGTAAAGTAAGCACCATTTAATCTAACTTGCGGTAAAATATCCTTACGTAAAAGTTGTCGAGGTACTGTCCAGGTGGGATTGATAACTATATTCGAAATTTGCCCCGTCATCACCGGAGTCTGTCGATATGGCTTACCCACAATCACTTTCGACGTCAACACCACTTCATTTTGATCGACTAATACCATTTGAAAAGCCGGAATATTAATCAACAGATAAGACTGAGGGAGCCGGCTTAAATAGGTCGTTTTTTCGACAAAGCTTTTTGCTAATAAAGAGGCTCGTTGTTGTGGAGTTTGATTTAACCAGAATAAGGTTTTAGGACCAATAACCGCGTCGGCCTTTAACCCATGCCGAGACTGAAAGCGTTTAACACTTTGCTCCAAAGCCGGTTGATATTTATCTTCATCCGCAAGGTATGCGTACGCATCACCTAACAACCACAAACGTTGATTAATTTGCTTAATGCTTGGGTGACTATCTCCAGGGCGCAACAGCCCTTCAAGCGTGATGGTTGGCCAATCTTGCGTTTGCGATAACCACATTAACTTACGCAGATCATTTATTACCCCAAGGTAATCATCTGCAGCAGGCTCCAGTGCAATGTTTTTATCACGTAACGAAGTGGTGTTAGCTATTGAATCAAATGGCAGGGGTACTTGTTTATTATGCCAAAAAGCGGCCACACTCTGTTGAATGTTGTCGATATATTCTAATTGTTCAGCAGCGGACCCTGTCTGTAATATCGCTAAATATTGTGCCCGCTGTGCTGTGGGCTCAGCCAAATACTGTAATTGCAGATGTTGAGTCAAATTGCCGTATTGCTCTTCAGTGTTAGCCAACACAAATGGCGACACACACAAAAGCAATATACCCATTATGCTAACGTTTACAGACAGTTTCAGTTTGCTGAACATGCTATTCCCCATTGGCCCCACACAATGATATTGTCATGTTTTTTCACGTAAGTGAAATGAATATAGCCATTATGATTAATAATAAATGTGCTTGGGTGCAAGAAACAATTAATCAACAAAAGTGAATACCAAAGCGTTACCTATTCGCTACCTAAGCCTTACCTAAGTCAGTGAAAATTAATCATCTAGATGAAAAGTAACCAGTTAACATTAATTTATGAATACACAACTAGGAAGGGCCATGCTGAATTGTTATAAGGTGAATAAGAAGTACTGAAGCAATAGAGAATCACATGAATAAAAAACAACTCACTCAAACCATGGCCAACAAAATGGACATTCCTCAAGTTCAAGCTAAGCAACAACTTGAACAAATCCTAGCGGTTATTCATCAAGGTTTAGCAGAAGGTGAAAAAATTTACATTCCCCAATTTGGTACATTTGAATTACGTTTTTACTTACCAAAACTAGGTCGTAATCCACAAACGGGTGAAACCATAGAAATTGACGGATTTAATCAACCCAGCTTTAAAGTATCACCCGCATTAAAAGCATTGATTAACGCTTAAACCAAAGTGGTAGAAACCTTATAAGCCGACGTACTAGAACGCTTCGCGGCTAGAGGCTATACCTGCAGTTATCCAGTTTAACTCTACCTAACTGAAACTAGCCAACGACTTTCCCAATAACCCGCTCTTATAGCCGCGTAGCGAACTAGCAGGACGAAGTCCGCCCTAGCATCTAGGCTCGTTCACTCTTATCGCCCTCACCTTCTTTTGCGTTTGTTACCCTTAAAGATCAAATTCCAGACGTAAAAAAGCCCCAACATAAGTTGAGGCTTTTTTACACCACTCTCTATTGCTAGAGATTATAATGGTACCCGAGGCCAGACTTGAACTGGCACGCTTATTCAGCGAGGGATTTTAAATCCCTTGTGTCTACCGATTCCACCACTCGGGCAAACTGAGCGTGTCTTGATAACAAACATCAAATCACTTAATTCATATTTGCATAAGATAAACAGGGTTACTTTCGCGTCCCGCTTAACTTGGTGACACTTTACTGTTTTTTTTTGGCCAAGCAACTAAAATATTCATCACATCGAACTGAACGCTTCAAAAAACGTCAATCCGATGTAAAATCCAACAAAACAAGATGCTTAGCACAAAAATGATTAATTAGCTCTAACAGGGGTTAACCCTTTACTGCGATTGGTGACAGCTTCCTCAATTTCAAAACCTGCTTCGCTCCACACTTGTGCTTCTTCAACATTAAACGATTCTTTAGCCCAAATGGTCGCAGTATCTAAATTGAAGTTGGCTTTTATCCAACCATCAGATTCTGTAGGGCCAAAACCTCTTACGCGCCAATTTTGCGCTTGGGTTGAATCAAAGCCTATTGCTTTCCATTGGCTGATCTCACGTTCAGACATTCCTTGCCAGCTAGGAGCTGACGCGCATGCTACCAATAACGATACTAACAAACCTAACAATAATTTTTTCATACAGTCCTAATAACCAATGTAAATGCTGCGGCGCATAAATCGTCGAAAAACAGCACAATAAGTCGTAAATTTTGAGAATCATATCTGAGAAAAAACTTTTGACAAGTAGGTGAGCAATAATTAATTTTCATCGAAAAAAACTAACAAAAAAGGCCGCATCCGCGACCTTCTATAAAGTAACCTAAATATCAATATTAGCTACGCTGACGAGTTGGTTTACCGTGATTACCAACCACTTTATGCTTATGAACTGCACGGCGAATTTTAGCACTTTTAACTTTAGAACGAGCAACACTGTGTTTATCCGAACCTAAAACAGATCGCGTTTCAGCTTCTAAACCAGCAAGTTGGCGTAAATAGTTAACTTGGTCCATTGGCAACTCAATCCAACCACCACGCGGTAATGTTTTTGGTAACTCAACTTTGCCATAACGTACGCGGATTAAACGGCTGACCTGCACGTCTTGTGATTCCCACAAACGACGTACTTCACGATTACGTCCTTCGCGAAGGGTAACATGCCACCACTGGTTTATGCCTTCGCCACCAGCAGCTTTAATGGTATCAAACTGTGCTGGACCATCTTCTAAAGTCACGCCGGTACGTAAACGCTGTACAGCTGCTTCTGGCACTTCACCAAATGTACGCACAGCATATTCACGCTCTACTTCATTTGAAGGATGCATTAAACGGTTAGCTAATTCACCATCACAGGTAAATAACAGCAACCCTGAAGTATTAATATCTAAACGCCCTACCGCAACCCAGCGAGCATCGCGCACTTTAGGTAAACGTTCAAACACGGTAGTACGGCCTTCAGGATCTTTGCGCGAGCAAATCTCACCTTCAGGTTTATGGTATGCCAGTACACGACAAATAATGTCGTCAGCTGATTTTAATGAAATAGCACGGCCATCAATACGTATTTTGGCGTCAACCTCTACACGATCACCTAAACCAGAAATTTCACCGTCAACACTAACTCGGCCTGCAGCAATCCATGCCTCCATCTCACGACGGGAGCCATGGCCTGCACGGGCCAAGACTTTCTGCAATTTTTCACTCATTAGCGGGGACTCTTTAAAGAAATTTTATAAAAAACAAAAGGTTAATTACTCTTGCTTTATTGTCTTTTTAGGATTGTACCCGCCAATGGCGCATACAATTAGAAAAGTGCGTAGATTATACGCTGAATGGGGCTTGTGAGCAAAAAATACCATCACTAAGCTTAACTCAGGATAACAGATGCCATAAACGCTTAGAAATCAGGCTGTTTAACCTGAACTCGATGTATGGACTCCTTTTGTTTTAGACTCCACCAATCTACGACCGTAGAGTGGTGGAGTCCATACATCGAGTTACGATTGCTTAATACTTTTATCAGCCTGCCTAACCCAAGCCAATAGATTTATTCAGCCCATAAAAAAAGCTGCTAACATTATCCGTCAGCAGCCTTAATCATTTAATAAACAATTCGATATTACGATTAAATATAAAACGTAGCGCTTAGCGAGTCACGTTAAGATTAAACACAAGACTATACATTACCGGCAACACCACTAAGGTGAGTAGAGAAGCAAAGCCCAAACCAAAAATGATGGTGATGGCCATAGAACCAAAGAAAGCATCACTAATTAATGGGATCATGCCTAACATAGTAGTAATGGCCGCCATCATCACCGGGCGAACACGGCTCACACACGAATCAACCAGTGCGAATCCAGGTTCTTTACCTTCTTCAAGTTCGAGATTGATCTGGTCCACTAATACAATGCCATTTTTAATCACCATCCCGGAGAGACTCAACAACCCAAGTAGCGCCATAAAGCTGAATGGGGCATCGAACAACAGTAATCCCGCAGAAACACCGATGACCGCTAATGGTACAGTGAACCAAATGACTAAAGGTTGCCTAACTGAATTGAACAAAAATACCGTGATTAAAAACATGGCTAAATAACCCATCGGAATCGAGCTAAAGACGGCTGTTTGAGCTTCTCCTGCTGATTCAAACTCCCCGCCCCACTCTAAGCGATAACCTGCCGGCAGCTGAATGTCCTCCACTTTACTTCTGACTTTTTTATGTACCGAGTCTGCGGTTTCATTAGATCCCAATTTGGGATCGCCCAATACTGCCAACATACGAATTCGGTCACGGCGCATCACGAGAGGATTTTCCCATTCAGTGCTGAACTCACTAACAACTTGTGTTGCGGGTACAAATATATTGTTCTCTGTGCTCCATATTTGCATTTTCCACAAGCTATCAGCTTGAAGACGTTCGGCTGCAGGTGCACGAGCAACAATCGGTAACAGATGGCTAGTTTCACGATACAAGCCAATTTGTTTACCGCTAAAATTAACCAGCAAGGCATTATCTAAATCTTGCTTACTGATGCCAGTTTCACGAGCTTGAGCATTTTGCAGTTGCGGGCGAATGAGTGGCACTTGATTGCGCCAATTATGGCGAACACCATCCATTGTCGGCTCATTTCTAAAAACGATTTCAGCTTGTGCGGCCAAATTGCGCAGCACTTGAGGATCTTCGCCATAAAAACGGGCTTCGATTTTAGCCGCTGGAGACGGACCATTTTCCATATTTTTTAAGCGATATTGTGCTTGGGGAAAATGGCTATTTAACAGCTGTTCAACTTGCGGCATATAAGCCTTAACGGCTGCTAAATCACGCATTTCGACGATAAGCTGAGCAAAAGCTGGATAGCCTTTTTCAGGCTGATAAGGTAATACAAAACGCTGGGCACCCTGGCCGATGACAGATGTCAGGTGCACTAAACCTGTGTCATTAAGCTCACTTTCTTGCAGTAGCTTTTTCTCTATTTCGCCGGTAAAACGTTCAGTTGCTTTAATGTCTGTCCCTTCTGGCATCCATACATCAACAAAAAATATTGGCGTATTAGATGCGGGGAAAAACACGTTTTTAATATGACCAAAGCCTATTACGGCAGTGACTAACATCGCCAACACCACTGACAATGTAACGAGGCGAAAGCGCAATACAAAGTACAGAAAACTGCGATAAGTGGTAAATAACCAGCCTTTATAAGGGTCTACCTGCTCAGCTTGTGGCGAGGTCTCTTTGAATAGCAAATTACAGAAAAACGGTGTTAAGGTGATTGCCGTTATCCAACTGATAAACAATGAAATCATTAACACTTGGAACAATGAACGACAAAATTCACCGGCAGCATTTTGTGACAAACCAATGGGTGCAAAAGCAATAATGGCAATCACAGTGGCACCTAACAATGGCCACTGCGTTTGCGATACCACTTGCTTGGCCGCTTCAAGACGGGTTTTACCGCGTTGTAAGCCAATCAAAATACCTTCGGTCACCACAATGGCGTTGTCGACCAACATGCCTAAGGCAATGATCAGCGCGCCCAGAGAAATAAGCTGTAATTCAATGTCTAATACTTTCATCACAATGAAAGTACCTAGAATAGTGAGTAGCAGAATTAGGCCCATCAATAATCCAGAACGAAGGCCCATAAACAATAATAATACCGCGATAACAATCGCAATCGACTCTAAAAGGTTAATCAAAAAACCTTTTACGGTATTATCGACAGCAGAGCTTTGGTTATAAACGGTATCAAGGCTCATCCCTAACGGTCGTTGTGATTCAAGCTCAACTAAGCGTTCACTAACACGTTGACCCACATCGACTACGTTTACGCCGCCAGAAAACGCAATACCTAACGATAACGCCGCCTCACCACTATTGTGATAAAGCACATTGGGAGTGTCGTCATAGTCTTTTTCAATGTTGGCAATATCCCCAAGATAAATAAGCTCAGTGCTGCCAGGTGAGCTCACCACTAAACGAGACAATTCCTCTACCGAACTAAACTCACCGGTAGGATGTAAACGGATACGATTATCACCAATGACAATACTGCCAGCATTAGACACCACGTTCTGATTGTTGACTAATCCATAGATGTAATTTTGATCTAAGCCTAGCGCTGACAATTTTTGTTGTGAAATCTCAATCACCACTTGCTCTGTCACATCACCCACCACAGAGACTTTTTTTACCCCGGGAACAAGCACCAGTTCGCGGCGTAAATAATCTGAATAGTTGCTCAGTTCTCGGTTACTAAAATCGTTACCTGACAAGTTAAGTAAAATACCGTATACATCACCAAAATCATCAATCACTTGTGGCTTTGCGGTACCGGGTGGTAAACGCCCTGTAGTGTCATTAACTTTTCGACGCACCTCATCCCACACTTGTGGTAATCGATGTTTGTCATAACTGTCTTTAATCTCAACCTGAATTTGTGATAATCCAGCACTATTGATAGAGGTGATATGTTTAATACCATCAAGCTGCTGTAAAGCGTCTTCAAGCGGTAATGTCACCTCTTCTTCTACTTGTTCAGGCGACGCGCCAGGATAAGCGGTGATCACCAAGGCTTGCTTAATGGTAAATTCGGGGAATTCTAATTGTCCTAAACCAGTAAACGCCACACTGCCGCCAATAAGCAGTAAAAACGCAAACATCCAGCTAATGACTTTGTGATGAATGGAATACTCAGCAACATTCATCAATTACACTCCTCGTTGCCAGCGTAGAGGCTTCACTTTCATGCCTTCAGATAATTGCGATAATCCTGCGGCAACAATAGCATCGCCTTTTTGTAGTCCAGTTAACACTTCGACACCGTCAGTACTCACCCGCCCAAGAGTCACTTTTACCGGACTAACATCTCCACTCTCTGGCTGATAACGCCATACGGTTACATCACCATTTTGGTCTTGTTTGTCTACGGCTGAAATAGGCACTATGGTACTAAAGCCTTTTTGGGAGTCATTTAGCGTCGCTAAAGTTAATTCGGCACTCATGCCTGGCAATAGTTGTACATTGTCAGGTTGTGGTAATGAAAACACTACTTCGTAAGCTTGTGTGCCTGGCGTCACTTGAGTTGAGTATTCTTTAAATTTTGCATCAAACACCATGTCATCTAATGCGCTAAAACGAACTTTTGCAGCTAAACCATTGGCAATATCTTGAGTTAATACTGCCGCCATTGCTTCAGGTACCTGAATGCTGACATCAAGTAACTGATTATTTTGCAAGGTCATCACACCTTGGTTTGCTTGAACAATTTGGTGGTTATCTACCAAACGTTTTGCAATGGTGCCGCTAAATGGCGCTTCTAAACGGGTATAACTGACTTGATCATTGGCAGCAGCTAACGCTGCTTTGGCCGATTTAAGTTGGGCTTTACTGCTGTCAAATAGCGCTTGCGAAATTAATTTACGTTCTAATAAGGTTTGATTACGGCTAAAGTCTGCGAGCAACAAATCATACTCGGCCTCACGAGTCATTAAATTATTATGCGCATCGCGATCGTCTAATTGAGCCAGTAAAAAACCTTGTTTAACATGTTGCCCTTCAACAAGATCCAGTCTAACAAGTTGGCCTGAAATCCTAAATGATAATTCTGCACGGCTATTTGCTTCGACTCTTGCAGGAAACTGACGAATGGTATTGCCTGATGACTGTGTCACATCAAACAATTTTACTGGGCGCACCAGTACATCTTGTACGGCGCTTTCAACAGGCGTACAACCGACTAAAATAAGAGAAATAAGCAATGCCAACGGCAACGTTGAGTGATATTTCATCGACTATGATCCTTGGGAACTAAGCGTTAAAAAGACGTGGTGACAACAATATTTCCCTTTTCAGGGATAACAGTTAATTCACAATTGGGCCGAACAATACCCTGAATTATAGTTGCAATAAATGGGTTTATTTGGGAACATCAATCCCATTATTTGAGTTTGACTTATTTGCCATAATCAGAGCAATCCACATGAAAACCGAAGACATTACATTATTTCATCGAATTGTCGAAACCGGCAGCATACTTGAAGCCGCTAATTTGTTGAATTTACCTAAATCGACGGTCAGCAGACGCTTACAATCGTTAGAAGAGTCATTAAATTTAAAGTTGTTTCATCGCCAAAGTCGCGCAATAACACTGACCTCTGCAGGCAGTCATTTCTACGAAAAAACCTTGGTAATGTTAGCTGACTTAGATAGAACTCTTGCAGATATTACCGACAACAAAGCAGAGTTGACTGGCCACTTACGGATTTTGATATTTCCTATCCCGCAGATAATGGATATCGTGAGTAAAATATTTGCCTTTATGGATGAAAATCCTAAGTTTTCGCTTGAGATCATTACCAGTACCGAGCCCTTAGACATGGTGCGTAACAATATTGATATCGCATTTATGGTGAATGAAACGTTTAGTGAGCTCGACATGGTGGCCAAACCGGTTATCAGTGAAGATATGTGTTTCTTTGCCAGCCCAGAATACTTAGCCAAAGCTGGCATGCCTGTCACCTTGAGTGATATTGAACAACACAACTCAATTTTATTTCGCTTCCCAAATGGTAAAACCTTCAGTGAAGTGCCACTCGCCAATGACGCTATGCAGGCCGTAAAAGGCAATTTATGCACCAATAGCATTCAACTGGCTTATGAAGCCACAAAATTAGGCCGAGGGATTGGTTATTTACCCAAAAAATTATGTCAGGACGACGTAGAGCAAGGGGCGTTAGTGCGTTTATTTAATGATTTAGCGCCTTATACTGGCGTGGTATTTCTAGTATATCCGTCAAGACGATTTTTAAGCCTAACGGGTCAGCGCTTACTCGATTACATGCTCGCCCAGCTCCCTGTTCAAACTAGCGACAAAGGGGCGGCAAACAATACTAAAGTGTGGATTTAATGGGTTAGATTTTGGCTGTTTTTAACAACATCGACGGCTTCGTCGTCTACATCATCAAGTTCATTTGTGGTTGTATCACTGCTGTTTTCGCTATCGTTTTGCTCGTCATTGACTTGTTGATCATCGTCTTGGTGATCATCGTCTTGGTCATCAATATTACTGGCATCATCTGTAGGCTCATCGAGAGCAACTTGCACTTTATCAAATAACCCTTGCAGTGATGCGGCATCGGTTAATGCAGGTAAATCGGCAAGTTTTGTTAAATTAAAATAATCCAGAAATGCAGGGGTGGTCGCATACAATGCTGGTTTACCAGGTACTTCCTTATGGCCAACCACTTTAATCCACTGCCGATCCGCTAAGCTTTTTATGATATTACTGCTAATCGCCACGCCTCTAATATATTCAATATCACCACGCGTTACTGGTTGCCGATATGCAATCACCGCCAACGTTTCAAGCGTTGCACGAGAGTACTTAGGGGATTTGTCTTGCCACAGAGGTTGTAAATAAGGGCTGAGTATTTCTTGAGTTTGAAAACGATAACCACTAGCGACTTTAACTAGCTGTACGCCCCGCTCTTGATAATCTTGCTGTAATTCATCAAGCGTTTCCTGAATGCGCGTGCGCGATACACTAAAGTCAGCTAACACCGTTTCTTTAATGACTTTTACCGACAACGGCTTAGCTAAGACAAACAAACTGGCTTCAATAAGCTGTTTTAACTGAATAGGATTAATGGGCTTCATGGATCTCTTCGAATATCGTTAATTAATACGCTTTTACATAGATGGGTGAAAACGGTTCATTTTGCACTAACTCAACGAGTAACTCTTTAACCAGCTCCATGAGTGCCAAAAAACTCACCACTACACCAGCTCGACCTTCACTGACATCAAACAAACACTCAAAACCAATGTATTCTGTACTGGATAATTTAGCTAAAATTTGGCTCATGCGTTCACGGGTAGATAAATGTTCACGCTTTACATGATGATCTTCGTTGGCATCAATGCGTTTTAGCACTTCGCCAAACGCACGAGCTATATCCACCAGCGAAACATCTGGCGGTACCGTCACCGGTTTAATGTCTGGGGCTGCGCTAACAGATGCTTGAAACACATCTCGTTCAATCCGCGGTAACGTATCAATATCCACAGCAGCTTGTTTGATCACTTCATAGGCTTTTAATTGCCGTATAAGCACCACGCGAGGATCTTCTTCCTCATCATCTTCACTGGCCATTTTAGGTAACAATAATCGGGATTTAATCTCCGCTAATGTTGCCGCCATCACAAGGTAGTCGGCAGCCAGTTCAATGCGCGCTTCAGTGAGAATTTCAATATAGAGCAAATATTGTTGGGTGATTTGTTGAATAGGCAAATCAACCACATCTAATTTTTGTTTGCGGATTAAATATAATAATAAATCTAATGGGCCTTCAAAGGTTTCAAGAAACACTTCTAAGGCCTCAGGCGGAATAAACAAGTCTAGGGGCATGCTATTAAGCGCTTGGCCACGAACCATTGCTAATGGCAGGCTTTGCTGACTTCCTGGCATGTTTATCTTAGATGATTCGTCTGCGGGTATCACGTTGGTTTATTCAAATGCACTGGTATCGCCAGCACCATGACGTAATATCACCATCTCATCTTCAGACATATCAATCACTGTCGTTTGATTTTCAGGTAAATAACCACCGTGAATAATACCGTCTACCAAGTTATCGAGTATATCGCGAATATGTTCAGGGTCAGATTCAGCAAATTGCTCATTTGGCATCACTAAACTGGTGGTCATCATTGGTTCACCCAATGCTTCAAGTAACGCGAGTGCAATGACATTATTAGGCACGCGAATGCCAATGGTGCGCTTTTTGTCACACTGTAAACGACGTGGCACTTCTTTAGTGGCTTTGAAAATAAACGTATATGGACCAGGCATACAGCTTTTTAATAAACGATATGCTTGGTTATCAACGCGGGCAAAATTGGCCAGCTCAGAGAGATCACGACACATTAATGAAAAATTAGTGTCATTTTCAATCTGGCGAATGCGCGCCATACGCGTCATGGCATTTTTTTCGCCAATCATACAACCCAATGCATAACCTGAGTCAGTGGGATAAACAATGACTCCACCTTGTTTAAGAATCGCCACAGCTTGGTTAATTAATCGTGCCTGTGGGTTCTCATCATGAATATACCAAAATTGACTCATGCTCTTTTCGTCCAATGTTGTGATTGCCAAACCCATTCCACACCTTGTGGTTGGAATAAGTTTTTACCTAACTCGATCCAATTACTCGGGAAGTGAAAATCGCTCCCCACAGAAGCAAGTAGGTTATTTTGCTTACTTAATGCGATAAGGTTATTACGGTCGTCTAATGTTTGCTGGCCTAAAATAACTTCCATCGCATCGCCACCGGCCTCTGCAAATTCACGCACTAAGCGCTTAAGCCATTTGGCCGATAATTTATAACCGCTAGGGTGAGCTAATACTGCTACACCACCGGCTTGATGAATATGCGCTATCGCATTGGCCATATCGCCCCAATTATTGGGTACATAACCTGTTTTGCCACGAGCTAAAAAGCGTTTAAATACACTAGGCATATCAGTCGCATGACCATTATCGGCTAACCATCTAGCATAATGGCCACGACTCAGCGCTGCATCGCCGGCAATAGCTTTAGCACCATCATAGGCACCTTCTATCCCCGCTTTAGCTAAACGTTCACCAATTTCTTGGGCTCGGACTTCACGCAACTCACGTTGATGAGTTAAAAAATCCAATAATCCCGTATGAGCGATATCCAAGTTTAATCCGACGATATGAATATCAAAACTGTTCCAACGAGTCGAAATCTCACAACCATTAATTAATACTAATGGCGTGGCATGGTTTTGATTAGCAAGATGCGCTTCCGCTAACCCTCCGACAGTGTCATGGTCAGTAATAGCAAACATCTCAACGCCTTTTTCAATAGCGCGAGTTAATAATTCTGTCGGTGTTAATTGACCGTCTGATGCGGTCGTGTGGCTGTGAAGATCGGCCAAGAGAGTCTCTGTAATCATGTGGTTATTGTACTAGAGTGGCGATTAAAATACTGCTTGGATTTATGAATAAATGATGGCAATTGATGAATTATTTATGCATAAGTTAGTTAGAGGGCTCAATAAGTAGACTAGATTTGTCCATATTGCCATTTTTTGTTAGCTTTTGAGAAATATTCAATTGACATTAATCTCCAGCTGGGTTTTCCTATAGGCATTAAACACAGACACAGACACAACACAGCGATTAACGATGACACACTCTTTAGCTTCATTACACATTACTTGGTGGTGGCACTTCCCAAATTAACGGGTGGTGTGAAGCGTTGTGCTCATTTTTAAGAGACAAGATTTTACCCAAAAGCCCGCAGAAATGTGGGCTTTCTTGTTATTTGGCCCACTCACTTTAGTCACTCGGGTTACATAATATTAAAGGCCAACAGATGATAAACAAACAGGATACAAGGAGCGGCGACATAGTGATGACAACAGTGACGACAACAGTGAGCACACCAAACCAACTCGCTCAGGTTACCACGCAAAAGCAGGCATTAACCTACCATACTGATCCACTAAAATTGTATCAGCAAGTGACTAATAATGCGCCTCATACCATGCTGTTAGAATCAGCAGAGGTCGAAAGTAAAGACCATTTAAAAAGCATCGTACTCACTCATGCGGCAATGATGATACGTTGCGACGGTTATCAGCTCAGCTTCAGCGCATTAACTCAAAATGGTGCAGCGTTATTAACGCCAATAGCCAACTTCTTCAGCGATACACAGCAACAACGAGATAATAATACTCTCATCGTGACGCTGCAAAAGGCCACCGAGTTACAAGATGAAGATGCACGTTTAAAGTCAACATCTCCTCTTGATGGCTTAAGAATGTTTATTAAACACATTCAAACCAATAATCCGCTTAAATTTGAAGATTTATTTTTAGGTGGTGTATTAGCCTATGACTTAATTGATACTGTCGAGCCACTCCCTGCAGCGCCCAACGCTCACAATGATTGCCCAGATTATTTATTCTATCTTGCTGAAACACTTATTTTAATTGACCATCAAACTCAGCAAGCCGAGATTGTTAGCCACCAATTCGGTCAAGATGAAATGATTGCACAACAATTAGTTCAGCAACTGCAACACGTTATCGAACAATGTGCCGATCTAGGTGACATTGCTCAATTAACACCAGTGACAACCGACGAAGAAGTTAACATCACCGACGAGCAATTTAAGCAAACCGTGATTGATTTAAAAGAACACATTGTCGCCGGCGATATTTTCCAAGTTGTGCCATCTCGTTGTTTCAGCTTACCTTGCCCAAATACGCTCGGGGCATATCGGGCTTTGCGCTTAACCAACCCTAGTCCGTATATGTTCTATTTTAGAGGTCCTGATTTCACCTTATTTGGTGCGTCGCCAGAAAGTGCCCTGAAATACGATGCGGCCAGTAACCAAGTTGAAGTGTATCCCATTGCTGGCACGCGTAAGCGCGGTAAAAATGCTCAAGGTGAGATTGATTTTGACCTAGACAGCCGTATAGAGCTCGAGCTGCGTTTAGATAAGAAAGAATTGTCAGAACATTTAATGCTGGTCGATTTAGCACGTAACGACATTGCTCGCATCAGCCAAAGCGGTAGCCGTAAAGTGGCCGAACTGCTAAAAGTTGATCGTTACTCGCACGTGATGCATTTAGTCAGTCGCGTCACTGGTCAATTACGTTTAGATTTAGATGCCCTGCACGCTTATCAAGCTTGCATGAACATGGGAACCTTAGTGGGTGCGCCAAAAGTGCGTGCATCGCAATTAGTTCGCCAAGCGGAGCAAGCTCGTCGCGGCAGTTATGGTGGCGCAGTGGGTTACCTCAATGGTCTCGGCGACATGGATACCTGCATTGTTATCCGTTCAGCGTTTGTTAAAAATGATGTTGCTCATATACAAGCAGGTGCTGGAGTGGTGTTTGACTCAGATCCACAAGCCGAAGCAGATGAAACACGTCAAAAAGCCCAAGCGGTCATTTCTGCGATAAAAATGGGAGGTGGGCTATGAGCACCGCAACCACACAAAACGATCAACGGATGAAAATATATTTACTCGATAACTTCGATTCGTTTACTTACAATCTAGTCGATCAATTCCGCAGCCTTGGCTGTGAAGTTGTCATTTATCGTAATGATGTCAGTGCCGATTATGTTGCTGAAAAACTCATGAATGAAACGGGTAAAAAGGCATTAGTGCTATCACCCGGACCTGGTGCTCCTCACGAGGCGGGCTGCATGATGGAACTCATTGGCAAAGTGGCTGGTAAAGTCCCGATGCTTGGCATTTGTTTAGGTCATCAAGCCATGGTTGAATATTATGGCGGCAAAGTAGAGCGAGCGCCGTTTGTTGTCCACGGTAAAGCCAGCCCGACCTTCCATAATGGTCAAGGCGTATTTGCAAACTTACCCTCACCATTACCGGTGGCCCGTTATCACAGCTTAGTTGCGACTAAGGTACCTGACTGCTTAGACGTTATTGCCACCACAGATGACATGCCAATGGCAATATTACATCCACAACATCAAGCTATGGGCTTTCAATTTCATCCAGAATCAATTTTAACCACCCTAGGCAGCCAGTTACTCACGCAGACATTAGCGTATTTAACCCAAGACCATGCCTTTACTGGAGGAGAATAATGGATAATCTGCAAACGTTATTCGACCATCTGTATCAAGGTAAGCCATTAACTCGTGAACAAATGGCACAAGTGTTTAGCGCTATTATTCAAGGTGATATGCAACCTGCAACCATGGCGGGTATGTTAGTGGCGCTAAAAATGCGCGGCGAAACCATTGATGAAATAGCCGGAGCGGCTGACGCATTGCGCCAAGCAGCTAAACCCTTTCCACGAAGTGATGCCTCAAAGCAAACTGGCATTGTTGATATTGTCGGTACTGGCGGCGATGGCCATAACACCATCAACATTTCTACTACTGCCGCTTTTGTTGCAGCAGCAGCAGGCGCAAAAGTAGCTAAACACGGTAACCGCAGCGTCTCAAGCAAGTCTGGCTCTTCTGACTTACTGTCACATTGCGGTATCGCGCTCACCATGGCGCCAGACGCAGCAAGCCAGTGTTTAGATAAGCTTGGCTTATGTTTTCTATTTGCGCCGCATTACCATGGCGGGGTGAAACATGCTGTGCCTGTAAGGCAAGCGTTAAAAACCCGTACTATTTTTAATGTGTTAGGCCCATTAATTAACCCAGCAAGCCCAGAATTTATGCTGTTGGGCGTATATACACTTGAACTCATCGAACCTATTGCACAAGTGTTACATGCCCTTGGCGTTAAACGCGCAATGGTGGTGTATGGCAGTGGCTTAGATGAAGTGGCGCTTCATGATAATACTCATGTGGCAGAACTAAAAGACGGTGTGGTGCGTACTTACCAACTGAGCCCTGAAGATCTCGGCGTTAACCGTGCAGACATATCGCAGTTAACGGGTGGAGAACCAGCTGATAATGCCTTAATCACCCAAGCCATTTTACAAGGTAAAGGTCTACCAGCACATAGAGATGCGGTGGCGATTAATGCAGGTTGTGCTTTGTATATCAGTGGTATTTGCGACTCAGTTCAAGCCGGTACTCAGCTAGCGCTCACGACACTCGCCAGCGGTACAGCTTTTACCTTATTAACCGATTTAGCTGCCGCTAGCCAAGCTGGAGAACACCATGAGTAAGCCAGAAAGTAATGTATTAACCCGTATCGTTGATACTAAAGTGGCACATATCGCCGCGCTAAAACTGCGTTTCCCTGAAGCCAGTCTACAGCCTAAAATATCTGACCGTAGCTTATACGAAGCCCTGAAAGCACCTAATGCTCAGTTTATTTTTGAATGTAAAAAGGCCAGTCCTTCTAAAGGGCTTATTCGCCCTGTATTTGATGTTGAAGCCATCGCAGATATTTATGTCAATTACGCTGCAGGCATCTCTGTACTCACCGATGAACAATTTTTCCAAGGTGACATGGACTACATTCCAAAAGTCCGCGCCAGAGTGACTCAGCCCATTATCTGTAAAGACTTTTTTGTCGACCCGTATCAAGTGAAATTGGCGGCCCATCAAGGTGCTGATGCTATTTTACTCATGTTGTCAGTGCTTGATGATGAGCAATATCGTTTATTAGCCAGCGAAGCGGCTAAGTATCAATTAGATACCTTAACTGAAGTGAGTAACCAAGAAGAATTGATCCGAGCGATTGATCTCCTTGCCCCAATAATTGGTATTAACAATCGTAATTTACGCGACTTAAGTACTAATTTGGCGACAACTGAGTTATTAGCGCCACAGATCCCCGCAGACAGAGTCGTTATTAGCGAATCAGGTATTTATAACCATCAACAAGTTTGCCGCCTAAATCCATTGGTTGACGGTTATCTTGTTGGCAGTTCAATTATGGCGCAAGACGATATTGATTTAGCGTGCAGACAACTTATTTTTGGTAATAATAAAGTCTGTGGTTTGACTCGAATTGACGATATTGAGGCAGTAGCAACAGCAGGGGCGGTATTTGGTGGGTTAATTTTTTATCCCAAATCACCTAGAGCCGTAACACCAGCACAAGCAAGTGAATTAGTCGCCCAAATGCAGCAACGTAATATTGGCTTAAATATGGTGGGTGTGTTTGTTAATCACCCCGTTGCAGATATCGCTTCATTGGCCCAAACACTGAATCTTTTTGCAGTGCAATTACACGGCAATGAAACTGAACTTGAAATCACCGAATTAAAAGCGTTATTGAATCAACAGCAGCTAAAAACCGAGATTTGGAAAGCCGTTGCAATTGACAGCAACAGCGACGAAGTGAGTCAACAACCTGCTGGCGCCGATCGTTATTTATACGACAGCAAATCAGCACAACAATTTGGCGGCACCGGAAAAACATTCAACTGGCAAGCCAATATTAATGATAAACAAGATGCGATGTTGGCCGGTGGATTAACCCCTGACAATGTTTATCTAGCAAGCCAACAAGGATTTTATGGGGTCGACTTAAATTCAGGAGTAGAATCTACCCCTGGCCATAAAGACCATCAAAAACTGATTGCTGCATTTACTCAATTACGCCGTAATTAATTTTCTATTTACGACACCATTTTTAGTTAAAAACATGATTACTCGAAGGGAATATTTATGACCGAGCTCAAGCTTAACCCTTATTTCGGCGAATACGGTGGGATGTACGTACCGCAGATTTTAGTGCCTGCATTAAAACAACTCGAAACGGCCTTTGTTGAAGCACAACAAGATGAAAGCTTTATCGCTGAATTTACCGACCTGCTAAAGAACTATGCTGGCCGCCCAACAGCGCTAACACTGACCCGTAATTTAAGTCCAAATCCGTTGGTAAAAATTTACCTAAAACGTGAAGACTTACTTCATGGCGGCGCCCATAAAACCAACCAGGTATTGGGACAAGCGTTGTTAGCCAGACGCATGGGTAAAAAAGAAATCATCGCTGAAACCGGTGCTGGTCAACACGGCGTAGCTACTGCTCTAGCCTGTGCGCTTTTAGGCTTAAAATGTAGAGTCTACATGGGCGCTAAAGACATTGAACGTCAATCGCCAAATGTGTTCCGCATGAAATTAATGGGCGCTGAAGTTATACCGGTTACCTCAGGTTCATCAACCCTAAAAGATGCGTGTAACGAAGCCATGCGCGACTGGTCGGGCAGCTATGATAAAGCGCATTACTTATTAGGCACCGCAGCTGGACCGCACCCATTCCCGACAATTGTGCGCGAGTTTCAGCGCATTATTGGTGAAGAAACTAAAAAACAAATTCTTGAAAAAGAAGGCCGTTTACCCGACGCCGTTATTGCCTGTGTTGGTGGAGGCTCAAATGCTATTGGTATGTTTGCTGACTTTATTGACGAAGCATCGGTTGAGTTGATTGGCGTTGAACCTGCAGGTAAAGGCCTTGATACGGCAATGCACGGCGCGCCGCTTAAACACGGTAAAACAGGTATATTCTTTGGCATGAAATCACCGTTAATGCAAAACAGTGACGGACAAATTGAAGAATCGTATTCAGTTTCTGCCGGACTTGATTTTCCATCGGTAGGCCCACAACATGCACATTTAAACGCTATTGGTCGTGCTCGTTATGAGTCTGCAACCGATGATGAAGCACTTGAAATGTTCCAAACACTCGCTCGTTGTGAAGGCATTATTCCTGCATTAGAATCAGCCCACGCACTTGCTTACGCCGTTCGCATGGCAAAGGAAGCCACTAAAGAAACCATTTTAGTGGTTAATTTATCAGGTCGTGGTGACAAAGATATTTTCACAGTGGCAGATATTTTAGAGGCCAAACAAAAACAACAGGAGAGC
Organism: Shewanella sp. AC34-MNA-CIBAN-0136; assembly: GCF_040309945.1. Lineage (NCBI taxonomy): Bacteria > Pseudomonadati > Pseudomonadota > Gammaproteobacteria > Alteromonadales > Shewanellaceae > Shewanella > Shewanella sp. AC34-MNA-CIBAN-0136. Next base: position 50,443 of record NZ_JBEOPJ010000021.1, read on the forward strand.
GGCAATGAGTAACCGTTATCAAGCAAAATTTGCTGCACTGAAAGCACAACATCAAGGCGCATTTGTTCCCTTTGTGACCATTGGCGATCCAAGTCCTGAATTATCGATGAAAATCATTCAGACCTTAGTTGATAATGGCGCTGATGCACTTGAATTAGGTTTTCCTTTTTCAGATCCATTAGCCGATGGCCCGGTGATACAAGGTGCTAACCTACGCTCATTAGCGGCAGGCACTAAACAAAGTGATTGCTTTGACATTATCGCTAAAATACGTGCGCAATATCCTGAGCTGCCTATCGGATTATTGCTATATGCCAACTTAGTATTTGCTAATGGTATCGATTCATTTTATGCCAAAGCACAAGCTGCTGGTGTTGATTCTGTATTGATTGCCGATGTGCCTGTAGAAGAATCAAAACCCTTTAGTTTGGCTGCAAAAGCACATGGTATCGCGCCTATCTTTATTGCACCGCCTAATGCTGATGCTGACACCTTAAAACTGGTTAGTGAACAAGGTGAAGGTTATACCTACCTATTATCTCGTGCCGGCGTAACGGGCACAGAATCCAAAGCGGGTGAGCCAATTGAGAATATTCTGGCGCAACTGGTCGAATTTAATGCCCCACCGCCACTATTAGGTTTTGGTATTGCTGAACCGGAGCAAGTATGCGCCGCCATCAAGGCTGGAGCAGCGGGTGCTATTTCAGGTTCTGCCGTGGTTAAAATCATTGAAGCGCATCAACATGATGAAGTGACATTATTGGCCAAACTCGCCGAATTTACCGCAGCAATGAAAGCGGCTACATAACGACCACTTTCAGGTTGAAAAAGGAGCGATTTTATTGCTCCTTTTTTTATGTCCGTTATACTAGGATAAATATCAACCAATTCGGTATTATATGAAAAGTTCGTTAATAGGGATTTTAACGATTGCCATTCTATCTGTTATCTGCAGTTTTAAAACTGTGGCGACGTCTGAACAACCTAAAATTATTGTCACTTATAATGCTGCAATTCAAGGCACTGACCCAAAACAGGCTTATTTTGTTTCGTTACTTGAACTTGCGTTAGAGAAAAGTCGCGATAAATATGGCGACTTTCAAATGAATGCCGCCATGATCCAAATGCCGCAGGGTCGAGCACTTAAAATGGTGGCTGATAACACGATTATTGATGTTGTCTGGACCATGACCAGCATTGAACGAGAAGATCAATTACAAGCTATTTATGTGCCATTACTTAAAGGACTAATGGGTTACCGAATTGGGCTGATCCGTAAAAATGATCAAGCTAAATTTGACAACATAAACGCGATAGAAGACATCAAAAAGACCTTAATTGGCCAAGGCGCTGATTGGCCAGATGTACCTATTTTGCACAGTAATGGTTTTACCGTCACATCTGGCAGTGATAGTCGTTTAATAGCCATGTTACTGAAAGGTCGCTTTGACTACTATCCCCGCTCAATACACGAACCATGGCGAGACTTGGACCGTTATCCAGACCTAGCACTTGAACAAAAAATCTTATTAAAGTATCCCGCGCCCATTTATTTTTTTGTCAGTAAAGACAACACATCCTTAGCTCAGCGCATCGAATACGGCCTCAGAAAAGCTATCGATGACGGTAGCTTCGATGACTTATTCTATAACCACCCAATCACTCAAGGTATGTTCAGTAAATCCGAATTAGATAACCGCACCGAATTTGTGCTGCATAATCCCTTTTTATCTAAAAAAAGTGCTGATCTACTAAGTGAAACTCAGTTATGGCTCACCTTAAAACAACAATGATCACTAAGGTTGCAATTGCACAACTGCTTATGGTTCATAAACACTATCTCATCATGTTACAATCGGCGTATATTGTCGTAGTGACAGCTGTTTGTTGTCCTTTTTCTGCAAGAGATTTTTATGAAACAACTGTTAGACTTTTTACCACTGGTCATTTTTTTTGCCGTTTACAAATTCTATGATATCTACGCCGCAACAGGAGTATTGATTGCTGCCACGGCTATTCAACTCGTCATTACGTATCTGATTTATAAACATATTGAAAAAATGCATTTAGCCACCTTCGCCATGGTGACTGTATTTGGTTCACTCACCCTATTTTTCCACGATGATGCTTTTATCAAATGGAAAGTCAGTATTGTTTATGCCTTGTTTGCTATAGGGTTAATTGCCTCACAAATCATGGGGAAATCAGCGCTTAAGAGCATGTTAGGCAAAGAAATGAAAGTAGACGATAGAATATGGACTCAAGTCACATGGTATTGGGTTGGATTTTTTGTATTATGTAGTTTCGCCAATATTTATATTGCGTTTAATTTACCTTTAGAAACCTGGGTTAACTTCAAAGTATTTGGCTTAACCGCCCTTACCTTAATTAACACAGTGATAACGGTAGTGTATCTGTATAAAAATATGCAAGATGACAACTCGCAACCTACTGATAACCAATAATTGTTTATGTAAAATCAAATAAAGGAAGCAGCTATATGTGGTATATGATTTCATCTCAAGATATTGAAAACAGTTTAGAAAAACGTTTATCTGTTCGTGCTGAACATTTAGCCCGTTTACAAGTTTTAGCCGATGAAGGCCGTTTATTAACCGCTGGACCACATCCTGCTATTGATAATGAAAATCCTGGTGAAGCGGGTTTCACAGGGTCATTAGTGGTTGCTGATTTCCCTTCATTAGAAGATGCACAAGCTTGGGCAGATGTGGATCCTTATATTGGTGCTGGCGTGTACAAAAGCGTTATCGTTAAGCCATTTAAACGAGTGCTTCCTTAATGAAAATAGTTTCTTTTAATATCAATGGTATTCGTGCTCGTTTGCATCAACTGCAAGCTCTCATCGACAGTCATTCACCCGATATAATTGGCTTACAAGAAACCAAAGTACATGACGAAGCTTTTCCTGTTGCTGACGTTGAGGCTATGGGGTACAAAGTCCATTATCATGGTGGCAAAGCACATTACGGTGTCGCTATGCTGTCAAAAGCAGAACCTCTTGAAATCATTAAAGGGTATGAAACCGATGATGAAGACGCGCAACGCCGTCTTATTATTGGTCAGTTCACACAAGATAATGGCCGTATATTAACGGTTTTCAATGGTTACTTCCCACAAGGTGAAAGTATCCATCACGAAACGAAATATCCAGCTAAGCGCAAGTTTTATCAAGACTTAATGCTGCATTTAGATAAACATCACAATCCAAGTGAAGACATCGCGATTATTGGCGACATTAATATTTCGCCAACCGATTTAGACATCGGTATTGGTGAGGTTAACGCCAAACGTTGGTTAAAAACCGGTAAATGTAGTTTCCAACCAGAAGAACGTGAATGGTTAGCACGTTTACAGCAATGGGGCTTTATCGACAGTTTCCGTCAATTACACCCTACTCGCACTGAACGTTATTCATGGTTTGATTATCGTAGTAAAGGTTTTGATGATAACCGTGGACTTCGAATTGACGTCATTCTGGTCACAGAGTCAATGTTGCCACGTTTAGTTGAGTCAGATGTAGATTACGAATTACGTGGTATTGATAAACCATCAGACCATGCGCCAATTTGGAGCACATTTAGTTAATCTAAGTGGATGTTAACTGACCCTTAGATTAAACGACATGATGCTTGAACAAAAAACGCTATGCCTAACAGCATAGCGTTTTTTTATGATTGTTGACTCTGCATTAGCCATTAGCCCATGCTTGTAGTTAACCCATATTAGCCGTTAACTAACCTAAACTTGGAATAATAAACACCTTTCAAACTGCTTCCTTTCTTGCTAACTTTGTCTTGCTAACTTTGTCTTGCTAACTTTATTGAATTAACTTGCAGTAGGCTTAACTAAAAAAAGTAACGGCTAGACACTTGCCATTGTTGCTCAAGCAGTTCGACCGATTCATTAAGATACGCTCTAGCAGGTCTGGTTGAATCGACAGCATTGTATTCAAATTGAATAAACCACGGTCTATCGAGTTGATATTGATACGCAAGGGTCAATGATTGGCCATCTTCATTATTATTATCTTCAGGAGTAAGGTCATTATCGGTAACAGAAAAGTCTTCAACTCTTAAACTTAATCTGTGCTTGTCCCAACGTTTACTCAATAACACGTAACCCGATTGAAAATCATTATCGACCACAGGATAACCATCAGTGTTGGTCATTAAGGTGGTTCCTTGCATAAATTGACTGATTAAACTGACACCAAAAGGCAAACGCCATTTTGCGCCAACATGACCAAACTGGGTCAACCACACATATTGACCTTGCTTAACAATATGCGTATTGGCGTTATTATCATAATACCCCGCTTGAACACTGCCTTTATTACGCCAAGTCCACTTTGCGAGTACATGCCCACCAATGCGGTCGTCAAGTTCAGTAAAAGGGTCTGAGTTAGCGGCTTGGGCCTCTAACATACCCTCCTCTTCCATTGCAGGAATGGCAGTGATAGGAATGGTTTCTTGCACTAATGTTTGTCTTGAGGTTTGAGTCCAGCCATGCCAGGCCAGCATAGCGCCGGTGGTATCGTTAAACATAAAGGCTTCTGCAGTTAACGAAAAATCATGCTCTGATTGCCGATATTTCCCTAATGATTCAACCGTTGTCGACAGGCCAATGTGCCTAACCTCTTCGGCCAGCCAACTATTCATGGTTGAATAGTTTAAGGTGAAAGGTGATGCCCATGCGGTAGCGACATTTTCTAACGATATTTGCGGATACATCAAGCCAAACTGAACATCAAACCGAATACCTTGCTCACTCGGAATATCCCGATAACGTAAAATGGCTTCAGTGATACCTAACCCATTATTGATACCATCAACATATCCATTAGCCACAATACGACTCGACCAGGCATCGCCCCACTGGCTGTGATAACTTAACCCCAGTTGTGATAAGGCTAAGTGCGCGCCATAATTAACGCCAAACTTGCCCAATCCACCATCCAAATAAGAATCGATGCTATCGGCATAACCAACACGGACATCTATCACGCCACTGAAATCATGCTCAACATCTGCATGACCAATCACGTCATTATCCAATGGTTCGGCATAAATACTGCTACTCACACACAGTAAGCAACACACTATCCTTGTACGTAAGCCGCAAATAATCAATTCTCCTACAGGTAATCAGATTGCCCTAACCAGTCATTAAACTGTTGTTCAGGCAATGGTCGCGACAAATAAAAGCCTTGGCCCATTTCGCAGTTTAGATTGGTTAACCATTCTAAAGTAGCCTTGTCTTCAATGCCTTCGGCAACCACTTTAAGGCCTAAATTATGAGCTAATTGTAACGTCGATTGCACAATGATTTGGTCTGCTTCATTTTCAAGTAACTTTTGCACAAACGACTTATCAATTTTAAGTTCATCGACCGGCAGCTGTTTCAATTGTGCCAATGAAGAATAGCCAGTGCCATAGTCATCTATTGATAACGTGAGTCCATTTTGACGCAATAACGTGAGCTGTTTTATTGCCAGCTCGGGATCAGATACCACCGCATCTTCAGTTATTTCTAACGTCATCGCGGTAACAGGTACATTATGCTCAGCGAGGGCATTAATGACCCAGTGGCAAAACTGCTCGTCTTTTAAATTTTCAGCCGAAATATTTACTGCTATACACATATCAATGCCCAGTAATTGCCAACGATGATATTGAGCCATAGCTTCGGTAATCACCCAGCGGGTCAATGCATCCATTTGCATGGTTTTTTCAGCGATAGGAATAAACGTATCCGGTGGAATAATGCCTCTAGCGGGATGATCCCAGCGAACTAACGCTTCAACATGGGTAATTTTTTGTTTGGCTAAGTTTAATTTTGGTTGGTAGTAAAGCACTAACTGATTTTGCTCAATCGCCACTTTAAGCTCGTTAATGAGTTGAAAACGTTCAATGCTATTTTTATCGATATTGGCATCGTAGATTTGATAATCACGCTTATTTATTTTAGCGTGCTGCAAAGCCGTGTCAGCTTGTCTTAGCAGGGTAACAATATCTACGTTTGGCTGATAAAAACTGACACCAGCAGTAAACTGCAAATGTAACATTACATCTTGATAGTGATAATCTTGGCCAATCTGATCTTGGAGCTTTTTGAGAAGCACATCAAACGATTGATGTTCACAATGCTTAAATGCTAAAACGAACTCATCACCCGACAATCGATAAGCTAAGGCATCGGGATTAACCTCACATAAACGTTTAGCCACTTCTTTAATTACTTCATCACCTACAGCGTGACCTAAAGTGACATTAATTTCAGTCATACGGCGAATATTAATTAAACACAGACCCATGGTTGACCCCGATACTAACCAAGGTTCAATCATGCGCTGTAATTCATTACGATTGCCTAAATTGGTTAATGGGTCATGATAGGCTTGATGAGCAATGGCTTTTTCTCGTTGTAGAATAGCTTGCTGCATCGAGGTAAATTCATTGGCTAATTGCTGTAGCTCAATACTGGAATCGACACTCACATTAGAATCATAATTACCTTGTGCGATAAAACGTGCCTGGGCAATTAACTGTGTAATAGGTCGAGTGATACTGCCCGAAATCCAAAATGCCAACAGTAAGGACACCGGTAACATCATGACTAACACCGCGACTTGTTGTAACCACTGTGATTCTATTGAAGCCAACAAATCAGAGCGTGATTTATACATATAGGCATGCAGAGACTGACCATCGACTTCACCTAAAGATTGCTTCCAGAGAATATAATCGTGGTTGGTTTTCTCTTCAATGATATAGCGCGATAATAGTGAGCTTTCATCGTCTGGCAACGGCAAACCAGAATGGCCAACCCCAATGACCTTATTTTCAGTTGTTAACATAAAACCGCTGTTTAAACCGGTGAGCTTCTGCAATGAATTAGCTAAGGTATCATCAATAAGAAACCCAAAGCCCACCCAACCGATAACGCTATTACCACCACTAGTGAGTGGCGAAAACTTAATTTGATACAGTTTATTATCTAATAAATAGAATGGACTCAGCGTTTCAAATTCAGAACCTAACTTGTATCGAAACACCTCGTTCTGCTCCGAGCCCAGAGCAACGGCTTCACGGCCTAATTCACCTTGTGAGGCCACCAGCTGGCCAATAACTTTACCTTCAGCAGACACCGCCATTGCTAAAGATGCATTAATCCGACTGCGATGATTATTTAACGCCACTAGAAAACTACGATTATCGCCATCAATAAAGATATCTTTTAAACCAAAATCCTTTGCGGCCGTCGCGGCAAATGCAGCCAAATAATAATTTCGGTTATCATATTGCGACTCGAAAACTAAACTCGCTACTTCAAGTTGATTGGCCACATACTGTTGCTCTAACCTTTGATTAGATTGATACGTTAACCAAAAAGACAAACTCAGTACGGCAATGATTAGCAATACAAAAAAAGCAAAAATCCGAGTTTGCAACCGATTAAAAAATAGCAATACTAGTATCCTTCTAAAAATTCAAATTCATCTAAACTTTGCTGGCTAGGAATATTATCAAATTCTGCCTGTAAGGTGATAGTCATAGCGTTATCTCTAGAGAAATGAACAGTTTTCACTTGCTGATTATCAGGCATTTTTAGCTGTGGATGCCACACAACCAGCTTGAAGTCATCAGCAGGTAAATCCGCAAATGTTACTATTCCTTCTAAATTGGTCACAGCATAATACGGGGTGTCGACCACCAATAAATGTCCAGACATCCAGTCATGAACATTGCAGCCCATAGACACATGCCCTGTTTGCTCAAATCTCAATATTTGCTGTTGTTGCTGATGACGAAGTTTGAATGAAAAACGCTTCGGTCCTAATGCAGAAAAAATATGATGAGTAATATCATCTTCATTGACAAAAGCCACATCATTGCCTTTTTGTACAACAGTAATATAGGGAGAAAACTGCTTATCTTTTTGATGAACTTCAGCTTTTGGCGGAGCAACGGTGGTAACAATATTGGCAGGGTCGCTTGGGAGTAAATACACCACCATGTTTTGTGCTGGTTGGCCTTGGGCATTTAACACCGCAATACTCTGCGGTGCTGCGATCGCGGCAGAGGTACTCAATAATACACAGCTTAAGGTCAGCGCTATAACAACGCGCGTAGAGATAATAATCATTGATACTCCTAATGATGTTTGCCGAATAACACAATAAAGCGCCGCAATAAGGTGGCGATGACACATACACCATGCTATTCACAGATATCTAATAGTGTAATGCGACTAACTCAAGTGGTGTTCGACGACTAATTAGAGTCAATACACCTAAACCACCACTTAACAACTTAGTAACAGACCAGATACCTTAGTACTTTATTTCAAGCTAATCAAAAATATATCAACGATCTCCTCTTTAATGATGAGGCTGTAAGCGCTAGATTTTATATTGACTTAAAATCGCAGCTAAACCTTTAGACGATTGATTCAAATCTTTAGCTAATACACCAGCTTGTTTGGAAGTACTGCGAATCGTTTCCGATTGATGACGAATTTGATTAAGTTGTGAGGCGATATCCCTCGCAGACATGCTTTGTTGTTCCGCGGATGCGGCTATTTGGCTGCTCATATCGAACACCGCATTAATAGACTCAGCCATATGAGTAATATCATCACCGACCGCCTTAATGCTCGCACTCCCTTGGTCTGCTTCAGCAACAATCACATTGGTAATACTGGTCAGTTTTTTAGAACCTTGTTGCAACCCTTCAATCATGTTTTGAATTTCTACGGTGGCTTTTTGGGTACGCCCCGCAAGGGTTCGCACTTCGTCCGCCACCACAGCAAAACCACGACCTTGCTCCCCGGCACGCGCCGCTTCAATGGCAGCATTTAATGCCAATAAATTGGTTTGTTCAGAAATACTATCAATGGTAGTAACAGCATCATTAATTTGGGTGGCATCGCGGGAGAGCTGCTCGACAGATGAAAACGCTTCAGCGATACGCTCAGACAAATAGCTAATACGTTTGACGGCATCGTTAATCTTACTTTGGCTTTGATCCATTTGCGTTGCATTTTGCTTAGTATTTAATGATGTATCACTCGCGTGATGTGACACATCGGCTATGGCGGCCGTCATTTGATCCATGGCGTGTGCCACTGAGTCTAAAAAGTGATGTTGCTGATCAATCAGCTCGTCGTTGGTACTGGCTTGATGATTAAACTCGTTAGCGGCAACAGCCAAGGTTTCAGCATTACTGCGGATAGCACTGACCATTTCACTCATATTATCGGCGCAACGATCAATATCTTTGGCGATTAAACTGAAGTCGTCTGTACCAAAAAAGTTTAACCTCATGGTTAAATCACCGTCAGCTAGACGCTTGATTGCCATGTACATTTCCCATAAACCTCCCCCTAATGAGGTTGAGATCCAGTAACTCAACTGAAATAAGGGTAATAAACCCACCAATGCGATTATTAACATAAAACTAGTTTGGCTTAACGGCTCTTGTTCCGACGGTTGTACATTTTGACTCATCGTTAAAAATTGGTTGCCCACACTCGCCGATGCCGTCACTACATCGCCGCTACGTAACGTATTGTCGCGCCCAGATAGCTGCAATTGATTTTCTTGGGCAAATTGCTTAAGGGCATCATTTGCTAAACCTTGATTATTAGCAACCGAAGCATAACTTTCAATACTTGCTTTAACACGTTGTAACGATGTTTGTTCAATTAAGTCGTTTGTTTGTTGGTAATTCATTAGCGCTACAACACTGGTGATCAATGCCACAAGTGAACACACCACCCAAAATTTTCCATTTAGGCTGAATTTAATCAAGATTGCATCAATTTTTCTAAACTGGATTTGCTTCATATAAGCTTCCTAAGGCAATTGGCCATTATCTCAACAGTGAAAACAAAACGACATAAACGAATAACACCCACACAAACGCCAATTAATATTATAGAAGAGTCTGATTATTCAGATTCAATTACTATTCAATAACCAACATTTTTAAATTTTTTTTGCACACAATAATAATGCCTAAGTGCGCATACACTTAGGCATTTGGCTTATTTATTATCGGCTTAAGATAATAAAACTTAAGTGCTATAGCTCACGAAAATGGCTAGATCGATAAAAACTTATTAAGCGGTAAATCGCGATATCTGATCCCCGTGGCCGCAAAAATCGCATTGGTTAAACTCGGCGCAACAGGCGGTACGCCTGGCTCACCAACACCGGCAGGTTTTGCCGTAGACTCAATAATATAGGTCTCAATATCAGGGCATTGCGGTAAACGCAATAACGGATAATCATGGAAGTTAGATTGTTCAACCTTGCCATCTTTAAAGCTGATTTCGCCCATCATGGCTAAACTTAGCCCAAAAATGATTGCGCCTTCTAGTTGTGATTTAACCCGATCAGGATTAACCACTCTACCGGCGTCAATCACCGCTATGGATTTCAATACTTTGAGCTGTTTATCCACCACTTCAACTAATGTTGCTACCGCAACATAGCTAACAAAACTGCGATGAACAGCCATACCCCAACCTTGGTTTTCAGCCGCTTTAGGCGCATCTGCCATTACCGCTTCTAACTTATCTAACACCTTATGATAACGGCCCACATCAACAGGATGATCCGCTAACTCCTCACCGTAATTACCATAAGTAAAAGCTTGATTTTCAAACGGCTCAATTCGAGACGGACCTAATAAATCACGCCACATTTGCACACAGGGTTTGTTAGCATTTACCGCTATTTCGTCGACAAAACTGCCAATACCAAAAGCATGTTGAATATTACATACTGATCGCATCCAACCTATACGAGTGTGTGCAGGAGCTTTAACGGCTTCAAGTTGGATATTTTTAAGGGCTAGCGGTACATCGCTAAAACCTAAATCAAGTTCGCCAGCTGAAGGATATTCAACACCTTCGGCAAATGTTGAACTAATTGAAGGGAAACCAGTACGCGCTAATAATGCTGTCGGCATCTTATTGCTGTCTAATGCAACTTGATACATCTGTGCACTGATCGCATGGTAATAACCGTTTTGAATTTCGTCTTCTCGACTCCAGCAGACTTTGATCGGCTTATTGAGTTTTTGCGATAAAATAGCGGCTTCAACACTAAAGTCCGGCTTAGATTTACGTCCAAAACCACCGCCCAACAAAGTCACATTAACCGTAACTTGCTCTTCTTTAAGGCCTAACGCACCTGCCACATTTTGCTGGGTACTTTGTGGTGTTTGGCTCGAAGCCCACAACTCGCAACCTTCAGCCGTCACATTCGCCGTTGCTACTGGCGGCTCCATCATTGCATGAGTTAAATACGGAACGGTATAAACGGCCTTAACCGTAGAAGCTTGTGGCCAATCAGTAACAGACTCACCTAATTGACGCATCACTTTACCCGGTTGGTTAACTCGCTCGACCAAGCCTTGCAAATATGTCTCTGAGTCATGACTATCATTAATCGATTTAGACCAGGTAATGGTTAACGCTTTACGTGCTTCAATTGCACTCCAGCTGTTTGTTGCAATCACGGCAACCCCACCTAGAGCTTGGAATAATGGCGCACCTTTAGGCACTGGCAAAGTAATAATATCAACCACCCCAGCAATCTTACGAGCTTTTGCATCATCAACACTAACCACATCACTGCCTAACACTGGCGGACGAGTGATACTGGCATACAACATTCCATCGAGTTTAATATCATATCCGTATATTGCTTTACCCGTTAGCATCGCATCCATGTCGACAATGGTGTGGGATTGACCGATATGAGTGAATTCACTTTCGGGCTTGAGCACAACCGAATCTAACTCTGGCATCGCTAATGTCGCTGCAACTAGTGCTAACTCACCGTAAGTAAGACTCTTTTTACTGCCTTTGTGATGGACTTTATGAGCTTTAGCGTACACTTCAGTCACTGGAACTTGCCATATTTGTGCTGCGGCTTGTTCAAGCATGGTTCTGGCGGTTGCGCCCATTTGGCGCATACGTTGATAATGCTTACGGATACTGCGGCTACCATCGGTATTTTGGCTGCCGTAACGTTTGTCTGCTAAACCTTGAACCACGACAACCTTATCCCAATCAGCTTCCAATTCATCAGCTAAAATTTGTGGTATGCCCGTTCGGATCCCTTGTCCCATCTCAGATCGATGACAAGTCAAATACACCTTATTATCTTCCCCAATGGCCACAAACAAGTTCATCATTGCTTGCTTGTCTTGAGCTAACGCCATTGGGCTCCAACTTAAGCCTGTTGCGCCTAACGCTAATCCACCACCGACTGCACCAAATATCTTTAATACGTTACGACGACTAATATTTTCAACTGCTGTAAATGTGGTCATGATTACGCCTCCGAAGCCGATTGAATAGCGGCTTTTATCCGTGGATAAGTCCCACAACGACAAATATTACCCGACATGGCATCGGCTATTTGTGTTTCAGTAGGTTTGGGCGTCGAGGTTAATAACGCAGCAGCAGACATTAACTGCCCCGCCTGACAATAACCACATTGCGGTACATTATGTTCTAACCAAGCTTGCTTTAACTTTTCAGCCTCAAGACCTTCAATAGTGGTAACTTGCTTGCCTTGTACTTGTTTTAAACTGGTTAAACACCCGCGCATAGGACTACCGTCAACATGAATAGTGCATGCCCCACAAAGCCCTGCGCCACAACCAAATTTGGTGCCAGTTAGGCCTAATATGTCACGCAATGCCCAAAGAACGGGCATATTAGGGTCAGCATCGAGGGTGAAATCCTTTCCATTTACCATCAGTTTTTGTGTTGGGGTTGTCATAATTAATCCTTATTATCTAACCAACGAGCTAAGTCAGCTGGTGTATCAATATCAAATTGCGCTTGTTCCATCTGAACAACGTTCAAGCTATTATTTTTATCATGTTGTTTTAAAATGCTTTTAGCACCTTTATCGCCATCAATCGACATCAAAACATTAATATCTTCAGCTAAAAAAATAGCTGGAACACCCACATTTTGCAGGTAAAAAGCGCAAGTAGTTAAGTTATTACGAATATAGGCTTCTATCAATTGCAAATACTCTGTTTCTTGCAAAGCCACTTGGTCGGCTAATACGATTAACATTGCATCTGCTTGTTGGCTTTGAGCATAACGCCCTGCAAGTTTTACCGAGCTTGATAAGCCTAACTGCCAATTATCATTGATGAGCCGATGATGATCCGCAGTGATCGCCAATACTTCATCCGTTTGATGTGCACCTAACATTACCACCGCTGGGGCGATACCCACTGCGGTGGTGACGCGATCGAGAGTCTGCAGGCAATGCTCAAGTAAGCTTAGTTCGCCTTGCACTTTGGCGACAATTTTAGCACCGTTAAAACGGCTGCTAGCGCCAGCGGCTAAGATTACAGTAACAATTTTAGGCTTCATGAATGCATGTACTCTGAGAGTTTATGACAACATCACCGTATCAAGGCTGGTTAACTGACTTTGATACAGCACTCCATGGCATTGAGATAATATACTGAGCCCAACCGAACCAGGCAGCTCGCCGCCTAATGCTAACCCTGCAGGTGCCGAAAAATAGCCACTAAAATCATCGACACTGAGTTCAGCCATGCTCAACACCTTGTCACGACGATGGGTAGGACCCAATAACGAAATATAAGCCAAAGGTATGGTTTGGAGTACCTGTAATGTTTTAGCATCAATTTGTAAATTATGGCTCATCACAAAGGCGGCATCTAAACTAGCCAAAAGTGTTGTAGACACTTCTGCTGTTGGTTTCTTGATGATCTGACATCCAGGAAAATCATAAGTACGCGCATAAGCAGTACGTTCATCAAACACACTGACTTTCCAACCAAGTGTTTGCGCCATTTGTGCAATAGGTTGTGCATCTAAGCCACCACCAAAAATACCAATGTGTACTGGTGGTCTAACTGGAATATGCAACACAGTATTATCTTGATCGACTACTGCGCGAGTTTTACTATTGAGAGTGACAGATGTTGATAGCTCGGCGCCTTGTTCGACAAAGTGACCACTTAGTTTATTGACCGGCGTGCCATCTGCAACAACATCAATTTGATACACACCTGCATGACCACGCATTAAGGCGTCATGGACACTCACCAAACCAAGATAATTGTTCGATTTATTTAACGACACCATCATGATATTAACAATACCACCACAGCCCAGCTGATAACTGGTATCAGACTCATCGGTTGCGTCATAGGTTAACTGAATAACTTGCTGAGTTTGAATCGCACGTTGGGCGTGACGACGTAAATCCGCCTCAAGACAACCACCACTTAACATCCCTAGGCTTTTACCCATTGGATGAAATAGCATTATGGCGCCAGGTTTGCGGTAAGAAGACCCTTGTACTTGGGTAAGAACGGCGAGTACCCAGTCTTCTTGATAAGAAGGTAACCAGGTATCGAGTAAATCAACGAGGTGTTGAACCATGTTGGTTGTCCATCATTTGTAAACGCATTATCTTAAGCTAACAGACTGCGTTTACAATGCAAAGAATCAATGGTTTCAACTTATTAATAAATAACCTCAATGACCTGATCACATAACAATTTGTTAATCAAATAACTGATCGGCAACAAAAGGGTTATGTTGTCGCTCATCAGCGAACGTCGACATAGGCCCATGACCGGGAATAAAACTGACATTGAGCCCTAATGGCCATAATTTGGTGGTAATGGAGTGAAGTAAATCTTGATGATTAGATTGCGGAAAATCAGTTCGACCAATTGAGCCTCTAAAAAGCACATCGCCAACCCAAGCTAAATCAGCCATTTTATCATAAAAAACAATGTGTCCGGGTGTATGCCCTGGACAATGCAACACCTGTAAATGTTGTTCTCCCACACTCACTTCATCACCTTCATTAAGGTACTGATTCGGCTCAAAAGCTTCAGCGCGTGGAAAACCAAAGTTTTGACTTTGTTTAACTAAATTTTCTAACCAAAATTTATCCGCTATGTGCGGGCCTATAATCGGAATAGCTAATTTTCTGGCTAATTCAGCTGCTCCACCAACATGATCTATATGACCATGGGTTAATAATATTTGTTCAACACTTAAGCCTAACTTAGCCACCTCAGCTAAAATTCGGTCAATATTGCCACCAGGATCAACAACCGCAGCCTTTAAGGTCTTTTCGCACCATATAACACTACAATTTTGCTGAAAAGGCGTTACGGGGATGATTTGATACTTCATCGACAACCTCGTTCTTTATGATCATTCGGTTAATTATCAGTTAATTTTACCTAGGCAGATTTGATCTAGATACCTATTTAATGTGATTTCCATCGAGTTACCGATTGTTAATCGTTAAGATGGCTCATAAAATAGTACCATTCGCGCCTAAATAAGCGCCCAAGCACCGTATGAATCAAACCATATAGATGCGCCTCTAACACCAAAAAATAGCACCGGTACATCAGAGTTTGAAGAAATTTGCTGTCCCATTAATCAACACTGAATAGGCATTATATGCACACAGAACTCACCTTAGCAGACATTGTTGCTCGTAAGCACTTTTTCTCTGTGCCGTTAGACTATCAACAAAGTCCAAGTAAACAGATTACAGTTTTCGCTCGGGAAATTGTCAGCGTTGAGAACCAACATAAAAAGTTGCCTTATTTAGTGTTTTTTCAAGGTGGGCCAGGATTTGGTGCCGTCAGACCGATCAGCAATAACGGTTGGATAAAACGTGCGTTAACTGAATATAGAGTATTATTACTCGATCAACGGGGCACCGGACTATCAAGCCCAGTTAATGCCACCAGCTTAAGCTACATGAGTTCAACAGACCAAGCGGACTACCTAAGCTTTTTCCGTGCAGACAATATTGTTCGAGATGCGGAGTATATTCGCGCAAAATTATCGCCAGACCAACCTTGGAGTATTTTAGGCCAAAGTTTTGGTGGGTTTTGTGTATTGCATTATTTGTCTGCTGCGCCAGAAGGCCTAAAAGAGGCATACATTACTGGTGGTATTCCTTCACTAGACCGCCCTGCCGAAGAGGTTTATCAAGCCACTTATCAACGTGTCATCGCTAAAAACAATGACTTTTTCAAGCGTTTTAGTGATGCACGCACCTTAGTCGATGACTTAGCAAAATACCTTTACGAAAACAAAGTCTACTTAGCCACTGGCGAGCAACTCACGGTCGAAATGTTGCAGTTGTTAGGCATTAATATCGGTATGGAACAAGGCCCTGAAGCGGTTTACTATCTGCTTGAGCAAGCCTTAATTGAAACGCCGCATGGTATCGACATTAATCCACTGTTTTTACATCAGTTCAGTCAATTTCTCGACTATAACACCAACCCTATTTTTGCATTAATGCATGAGTCTATTTATTGTCAGCAACAAGCATCAGCTTGGGCCGCACACAGAGTACGAGCACAATACAGCCAATTTAACTATCGTCCTGACAAACCATTATTGTTCACTGGCGAAATGGTCTATCCGTGGATGTTTGCCCAATTTGAACAACTCATTCCACTGCAACAAGCCGCTGAACTTATCGCAGCGAAAAAAGACTGGCCTGCGTTATATGACCTAGAGAAACTGGCGAATAATAAAGTCCCGGTTGCAGCCGCGATATACAGCGAAGATATGTTTGTCGAAATGCAATACAGTTTAGAAACCACTAAAAAAGTGGCTAACCTTAAGTACTGGCTCACATCAGAATATGAGCACAATGGTATTCGTATGGACGGCGAACGCGTACTCGATAAATTGATAAGCCTCAATCGTGGCCACTGTTTGCGCTAGTGACTCAATACTGGTCAACGTGTTCAGCTTCAGTAACTTAAAAAAGGGGGCATAAGATTACTCTTATGCCCCTTTTTCATTAATATCAGTCGCGTAAATAGCGACTTATCAATTATAAAACCTGTAATACTTGCTCAATGTTTAAACGAGATTTTGGTAACTTGGCGTTGTAGTCTTCATCTGAATGATGATAACCAAATGCTAATGCGACTTCACACACATAACCGTCCAGCTCTTTAGCAAATATTTGGCCTAGCATTTCACTATCAACACCTTCCATTGGCGTAGAGTCGATACCAAGACGCGCTAGCGTATGCATAGTGTTACCTAATGCTAAATAGGTTTGTGACTTAGTCCAAGCCGCATTGTTACCCGCTTCATCAGTGTTTAAGTCAACAAATGCGTATCCACCAAATGCAGCTTCGCGATCTTCAGGCTTAGTACGGCCATCAATAATGCCTTGATCTACCACTTTGGCATAATCTTCACGGGTATACTTAGGGTTATATGCAAACAATATAGTATGTGAAGCCGTTTTAGCATGCGGTTGATTAAACTGAAACTTATTAGCATAAGAGTCATGTAAACGTTGCTTGGCCTCGTCACTTTCAATCACGATAAACTTCCATGGTTGAGAGTTAATTGATGACGGCGATAACACCATAGCGTCATAAATCACGGCTAAATCTTCTTTTGGCACGCGTTTAGTCGCATCGTAGCGTTTGGCGGTGTAGCGTTTTTCTAAATCAGCAATAATGGCATTGGTCATGTGATATCTCGATTTTACAATCATTAAAAGGACTGGCAGTTAACGACATTGATTAATGCTGTTGATTAATATCATCGAGTAACTAGCCTTGTTAGTCACAACTATTTGTCGTAAATAACATCTAAAACTCAAACTAAACTCAAACTAAACTCAAAAAAACAAAATACAAATTAACAATAAATACAATTAGTTAACAACACAGTTAACTTGAAACTTTCTTTGCATTATTATTGTGCTTAAAAACAATTTTTCAAGGTTTATAGCTCATTAAATTTATAGCTAACTAAAATGGCTTATCGCCATTTAATAGAGCAACCCATGCTGGCTGTTTGTTGTTTAGGCCCTTTGCCTATTGCAGCAATCATTTGCATGGCTTGTAGTAGTTCAGGTTCTCTGTTCGGCGCATCTTGCAAACGCGCATCATCTAACCTGCCACGATATTGCAATTCACCGAAATGATTAAAACCAAAAAAGTCAGGAGTGCACACTGCACCATATTGCTTAGCCACTTGCTGATCTTCATCCACTAAATAAGCAAATTCAAAACCATGTTGCTTGGCAAAACGCAGCATATTTTGTGGCGAGTCGGCCTCAACTTCATGATAATCATTAGACATGACCGCTAACACATTGATGCCTTCAGCCATTAATTGCTTTGTATCCGCAGCTAAACGCGTCGCAATGGCTTTAACATAAGGACAATGATTACAAATAAACATGATCAATAAGCCCTTTTCTCCTAAGTGCTCACTCATGGTAAAAGCATTACCATTGGCATCTTTCAAGGTGAAATCAGGGGCTTTCCAGTCATAATCGCAAATGGGTGTATCAAGTAGCATCAGTTTCCTTAAGCGTGTCGCTGTATGTCTATAGCCCTATTACAGCTCAATTCACTCAATATTCAAGGCTATCTGCGTTAATGTGGTTATGATATACAAAAGTTTAATCGCCATATACAGCATAATAATTGAAACATTATCAATTATTATTAGAAAATAAACTCACAAACAAAAATAGCCAACTTAAGTTAGCTATTTAGAAACTCTTTTAACACGACGGTATTACCCCTGAGAAACCACCGCCCGATAACCATCTTGGTTTTCATCTTGCACAAACTCAATATAGTGCTGAATACTGTCTAGGCTATCTTCTTGATAATGCGAGACATACAACAATTGACTTAAGTGTTCTTTGGCAATGAGTTCAAGGGCATTTTTAATCAGTCGGCGTCCCAAATAATCCAAACCTTGATAAGGCTCATCGAGGATCAATAAGGTCGGTTGTTTCACTATGGCGCGAGCAATGAGTAATAAGCGTTGTTGGCCATATTCTAATTGTCGAAAAGCGGTTTTACTTAAATGGCCCATGTGTAAAATGGCCAACCATTCTGTAGCGACAGATATTTGTTGTGCCGTCGGTTTTTGGTACAAACCAATAGAATCATAAAAACCAGAAACAATCACATCCAGTGCGCTACAGTTAACCCGATATTGCTGATGTAATGCCGAAGACACCATACCTATATGCTGTTTAATTTCCCAAATACTTTCGCCAGACCCTCTTTTTTTGCCAAAAATATCAATGTCGTTGCTGTAACATTGTGGATGGTCGCCAAAAATAAGCCCAAGCAAAGTACTCTTACCGCAACCATTTGGCCCTTTTACTTGCCAATGCACGCCATTATCAATACGCCAGTTCACGCCCGAAAAAATCACTTTATCGCTGTAAGCCACTCGTCCATTGTTTAACTGAAAAACCGGGTTAGCAAATAATGGCTTGTGTCTGTGACGACGAATTAGCGCCAATATATCATCACTTTGTTGACCCGCTTGCGCCGTTAACTGGGCAATAACAGGATGGTTATCCCACTGTGATTTGGTCATCATAGTGTCTAATTTACCATGACTAAACATAGCAACATGTTCAATCCAATCTGGCATATCTTCTTCACGCGACACCACGACCAGTATCTGTTTGGTTTGAGATAATTGTTGTAAATATTTAGTCAGAGTCTGTCTGTGTGCAACATCAAGACCTGCATAAGGTTCGTCGAGCACTAAAAAAGGCACTTGAGTTGCTACTGCACGGGCAAGCATGACTCGGCGGCCTTCACCGGTAGACAATTGAGCAAAAGGACTTAAGCTTAAATGCGTTAAATCTAATTGCTGCAGCAATTGATGGGTTAAGTCATTGTCATGGCATTGATTAAAAACAACCCCAAACACGGTCGTTTTAGGATCGGTATATCCCAGTGACTCACTGTCATCTTGCTCTAAAATAGCTTCAAGCAGTGATTGTTGCTCAAGCAATGACACTAATGCCACACAAGCTGGCGTGACACCGGTAATATCGCCACTATACGTTAAGGTTTGTGCATCAACTTGCTGGGTTAATAACTGACCAAGTAATGCACCGACATCACCTTCGGTGCTAAATACCCCCCAAGATTGTTGTGATTCAATCACCCAATCATCAATATCGACAGTGACACTCGATGAACAACACTGCAACTGCGTAAATCTGATTTCCATCTTGCCACTTATCCTAATATTTAACCTGAACTAGGTTTAATCAAGTCGATTTATCACTTGAGTGTCTCATAAGAGACTAAAAAAAATCGACAAAAAAGCAGAACATTTTATGTTCTGCTTTTGGATGTCATTCAATTGAATCGCCAACTTGAATAAAACTAGTCGATAACGGTCATTTCATTCAACGTAAATTCATCAACAGCGCCTTGAGTTGCAGCCACAAAATCGGCTAAATGCTGATTTTCCATATGCACACGCCATAATTCACGTGTCTGCCAAGTCTCATAAAACATAAAGTGAGCAGAGTTATCATTGTCTCGGTGTAATTCATAGCTAATACACCCTTGTTCAGCGCGTGTAACGTCAATCAGCTTCAGTAACTCAGTTTTCACCAATTCAATTTTGTCCGCTTTGGCTTTAATATTGGCTACAATCGTTAAATGTGACATGTTGATTCCTGTTCGATAATATAAGTGTTCGATAATATAAGTATTTAACATTACTCAATAATATAATTTAAGGTCTTAATTAAAACCCTTCTAACACAATTTTACCAATCGCACGGCCAGCTTCTAACGCCTCATGTGCAGCACGAAGATTTGCAGCATTTATTGCGCCCATGTGCTGGCCTAACGTAGTTTGAATAAAACCTTGGTCGACAAGATCCGCTACTCGGTTAAGTAAACGTCCCTGCTCATCCATATCGACTGCGTTAAACATCGAACGAGCAAACATAAACTCCCAATGTAATGACAAACTCTTTAGCTTTAATTTAGTCACATCAAGCGCAACTGGATCGTCAATCATCGCAATCTTACCAAACGGTGCTAATAACTCTGTGTAACTGTCAAAATAAGTATCGGTGCTGTTTAGACTCGCAACATGAGTAACAGGGCCAATGTTTAATGCCGCTATTTGCGCAACAAGCGGTTTAGTGTGGTCGACAACATAGTCCGCACCCAATTTCTTAACCCACTCACTTGAGCTTGCACGTGATGCGGTACCAATAATAGTTGCACCCGTAATGGCTTTAGCCAATTGTACAAATATAGAACCCACACCACCGGCAGCGCCAACAACCAAAATAACTTCGTTTGATTTCTCTTTCGCGCCAGGGCTTTGCTGCTTAATCGATAAATGCTCAAACAACAATTCCCATGCTGTTATCGCCGTTAATGGTAGTGCTGCAGCTTCTGCATTCGACAAGCTTTTAGGCTTCATGCCCACTAAGCGTTCATCAACTAACTGATATTCAGCGTTACTTCCTGTGCGAGTAATATCACCAGCATAGTACACCACATCACCCGGTTTAAATTGGCTTACCTTATCACCTGTTGCAATGACTTCGCCAACCGCGTCCCAACCAATCACTTTAACTTCACCGTCTGCAGGTGGCATGTTTAAGCGCACTTTATAATCGGCAGGGTTAACTGCAATGGCACTCACTTTAATCAATAAATCACGACCTGTTGCAATGGGTTGATCCAATGTCACATCGATTAAAGATTCTGGGTTCGAAATTTCAAGAGACTGTTTATATCCAATAGCTTTCATAAGATTGTTCCTGTGATATATAAAATAAGGTTGCTCAAACTTGATGAAGCTATATTAGCGCTTGTTTTATCTCCCATAAACAGCATAATAATTGAAACATTATCAATTAAAAATCGATAATCATGTTATTAGAAGACCTTTATGTGGTGCTTAAAGTCGCAGAGTTTCGCAGCATCACTGCCGCGGCAACCAATCTAGACATGCGCACCGCCACCGCTAGTGCTGCATTAAAACGCGTTGAAGCCAGTTTAGGCGTTGAACTTTTTATTCGCACCACCCGGCAACTTCGTTTATCGAGCGCTGGCGAAAAGTATATACCGCAGTGTGAGCAAGCCATGTTAATGCTGGAGCAAGCAAAGCAAAACATGAAAGGTGAGCTGGACATTATTGATGGTGACTTACGCTTAGCCATATCATCGGATCTGGGGCGTAATATTGTAATCCCTTGGCTTGATGAATTTATGGATACTCATTCAAAAGTGAGTTTGAGAGTCAGCATTAGTGATGCCAACGTTGACTTTTATCGCGACGCTGTCGATTTAGCTTTACGTTATGGTTCACCTAATGATGCTAATTTATACGGCTTTAAAATTTGTAATGTGCCAAGGCTAATTTGTGCATCACAAACTTACCTTGATAAATTTGGCACCCCAACACATCCACAAGAATTGGCAGAACATAATGCCCTGCTATATCAATTACAAAACTTAACTCACGACATCTGGGAGTTCACCAAAGCTGACAACAGTATTAAAGTAAAAGTATCCGGTGACCGGGTTGCCAATGATGCAGACTTAGTTAGACGTTGGTGCGTTAATGGCAAAGGAATATCAGCTAAGTCATGCTTAGACATGTCACATGACTTACTGACCAATAACCTAGTGAGGATAATGGCGGACTATCCCGTTAAATCCACTGAACTCTGGTTAGTATTTCCTAGCAGACAATCTATTACACCCGCTGCGCGATTACTGCGTGACATGCTTAAAGACAAAACTCGCAGTATTTTACTGCAACTAATAGAGAAAGGCATACTCGATAAAAGCGTGTTGGATTGATAAGACTAACTATGACATCTTATTCATTATTATTCCGATAACCTTATTCAATTCTGGCCTACGGCATTAACGTTTTAACGTTCGCTAACTCCAGCGTTGGAAAAGCAAAAGACTATCGCGTAACGACGTGCCAGATGACATAAAACCAAGATAAAAAACCATGAAAAATTGCCCATAAAACTGACTTATTTACACTCCATGAAATAGCGATAGATAACGCTGTTCCAAAGGTTATTCCATATTTCGCTATTTCATTCCTTGAATCTTTCATTAATCCTATTCCTTGTTTTATTTTATTCAGTATAAAATCATAATTCAATTTGATAGTGATAATACACGGAGCTGCGGCAAATCGGTGCCTAAGCCTGCCTGCCTGCCTGCCTGCCTGCCTGCCTGCAAATAATATTTTTGTTATGTTGTTATACGCCAACATAACCCTAAAAAACGATTAATTCAAAAAAGTGCTTTTTCTAAAGGGTTTAACTCTTTTTCACACTCTAACTTTTTTTCACACTCACATTCTTTTTCACAATCAAATTCTTCGCAACCCCCATACCCCTTTGCTTTTGTATGGGGGGTACCTGAAGCGCCAAAATACAAGTAGCGACTGCCATAAATTAAGCCTAATGTGTCGCTTTATCACCCCAAATTTCATTTAATCTTTTGTCTCTGCCACAATTCCAGCGATAAGCATTATAGCGAATTGGGTTGTTCTTATAGTAATCCTGATGATAACTTTCATCGCCTTTTATAGGATAAAAAATTGAAGCATTTAAAATAGGCGTCACAACTTTACTATTAGGAAATTGCTTTTCAACATTGCTTTTAGACTGTTGTGCAATTTCTCTTTCTGTGTCGTTTGCCACAAAAATCGCGCTTAAATAGCTAGAACCTTTATCGCAAAACTGTCCGCTTGCATCAAAAGGGTCAATGTTCACCCAGTAATGTTCTAACAGCTCGGTGTAACTCACTTTGCTAGGATCGTATGTTATTTCAACCGCTTCATAATGACCACTGTGGTTACCATTATAGGTAGGGTCTTTGATGTTTCCGCCAGTAAATCCTGAGACCACATCGGTTACGCCATCAAGCTTTTCAAAATCTGATTCCATACACCAAAAACATCCACCAGCTAAAATGGTTTTATCTGCTGTGGCATTAGATGCATAAGACAATAAACTTGCTGCAAATATCGTTAACACTAGTGTGCTTTTCATAACACTCTCCTTTATTTTCCTAGGTTATTAGTATTTTTGTCTGTAAATATCTACTATATGAACTTAATGGTTTAAAAGTTCACAATGACATTTACAAAGTTCCTAATGGTGAGTTAACACAGTTATATTTCCGAAATACCTAGACTGTAATGCAAGTAACTCTTGCCAATTTAGCTTTTCGCTTTAGCCTTCTTTTTATACGTTTTTTTAAAACTGCGCTTTGGCGCGCTACTGGCAACACCTTGTAATGCTGAGGGTAATTGACTCGATGCTTGAGTGATGAGGCCATCTAATTGGCTCAACAATGGCTGCATAAAAGCATCATACTTTAAACGTTTTTGGCTGATAGCATCCAAGCTATTTTCCCATAATGCGGTCATGTCGGGCGTGGTTGCTGATTCGGGTAAACTGCGGATTAAGCCAGTACCCACAGGGGTGGCCAATATCGATTTACCCTGGCGAATTAAATAACCGCGTTTAAACAGCAATTCAATAATTCCTGCACGTGTGGCCTCTGTACCTAAACCATCGGTTTCTTTAAGGATTTTTTTAATCTCGCTGTTTGTCACATAACGGCTAATACCCGTCATCGCGCCCAATAATGTCGCATCGGTAAAATGCTTCGGCGCTTGGGTCATTTTCTGTAGTAATTCACCACGCTGACAATGCAAAATTTGACCTTTAACCAGTGGCGGTAAAGACTGTACCGCGTCTTCATTGTCGTCGTCGCTGCTAGTTGAATTAGAACTAGATTGATTTGCAGTGGAAGACCGTTTAAACAGTTGTTTCCAGCCTAAGGTTTTATCTTGACGTGCTTTAGTGGTAAATAATCCACCGGCAATGGTCACTTCAACTGCGGTTTCTGCATAGATATAAGCGGGATAGAACTGGGCTAAATATTGCCTTGCCACATGTTGATATAACTTAGCTTCGTTGCTTGATAATGTCGATAAATTAGCCACCTTTTCAGTTGGCACTATCGCATGGTGAGCATCTACTTTAGTGTCATCCCACGCTTTAGATTTAAGTTTACTATTAGGAGACTCACAACCCTCAATTAAGCCTGAAGCGCCTTTGAGCACGGCGTCCAATACTTTTGGCGCCAAAGCATGCTGATCTTTAGGTAAATAGCGACTGTCTGAGCGCGGATAAGTAATCAATTTGTGGCGCTCATACAAACTTTGGCAAGTATCCAGTACCTCTTTCGCTGACAGGCCAAAACGTTTAGCTGCATCTATTTGCAGTGCCGATAAGCTGTAAGGTAATGGTGGGTTTTGGCGCTTATCTTTAGCCTCAATTTTAGTGACTTCCGCTGGTTTCCCATTGATACGGGCAACGACATTTTCGGCTAAACCTTTAGCTAATACTCGTCCGTCTTCATCCATATATGGCTGACATGCTTCGCTAGGTTGCCATTTTGCGGTGAATGCTTGTTGTTGGTCTGTCAATAAATGGGCTAATACTTCGTAAAATGCTTTAGGGGTAAAATCAGCGATTTCATCATCGCGGCGTACCACTAACCCGAGTAACGGTGTTTGTACTCGACCAACCGACAACACGCCTTGGTAACCCACTTTACGGCCTTGAATCGTGTAGGCTCGGGTCATGTTCATGCCATATAGCCAATCAGCACGGCTGCGGGCCAATGCAGAGGTCGATAATGGAATAAACTCTCGGTTACTGCGTAATTGCCCTAATGCACGTTTTACCGCTTGTGGGTTTAAGTCACTGATTAACAAGCGCTGAACTTGACTCAGCTTGTCTCCTTTTACACCCAGATAAGAAATCACTTCATCGACCAGCAACTGCCCTTCGCGGTCTGGATCGCCAGCATTAATGATCGATGATGCTTGCTTGACCAATTTTCGTAACACCGTAAGTTGACTGCGTGTTTTAGGTTTTGGCTGTAGTTTCCACGTTTGTGGCACGATGGGAAGGTGTTCGAGTTTCCATGACTTAAATGCATCGTCATAGGCGTCCGGTTCTGCTTGTTCGAGCAAATGGCCAATACACCATGACACGCAATCACCATTAGCAGCAGTGATAAAGCCATCACCTTTTTTATGTGGTTTTGGCAGAACATCGGCAATAGCACGACCTAAACTGGGTTTTTCAGCAATATATAAAATCATAATCCACTGTTGGGTCGCTAATATTCAATGAAATGAACCGCGCCACTTAACTGTATAAATTTACAGTATAGATTAGCGTTAAATACGCCAAGCTGCAAATATGAAATAATTAACCACTTAGTCATTTAAATCATTACAATGCGCAGGTTCACTTTAAAACACGACAAACAGATGAAACTCGGCCACCGCTTAGCACATATCAACATGATGATCCCCAATGGTTACACTCATATTTGGGATTGCTGTTGCGACCATGGATTACTCGGCGCCGCGTTGCTAGACAGACATGCTGCTATAATCCATTTTGTCGACATTGTGCCAGCATTGATGCAGCAGTTAACCGCCAAGCTCGAACGTTTTTACCCACAGCAAAACCCACCAAAATGGCAAGTACATTGTGTTGATGTGTCAGCGATCCCTTTAGATCAAGATGAGCATACACCCTTAGTGATTGTTGCCGGAGTGGGTGGAGATTTGATGATCGAGTTTGTTAGGTCACTTTGCCAGCAATATTCGAACCGAAAAATCGATTTTATCTTGTGTCCAGTTCATCATCAATATGAGTTACGCCAACAACTTATCAAGCTTAATTGTGAATTAATTGACGAAAAACTGATTGAAGAAAACCGTCGTTTCTACGAAATCCTTTATATCAGACGTGATCCCAAACTCCCCACGAATGTTGCTAATGATTCGCTTACAGACATTGACCCTATAGGCAGTGTAATTTGGCAAGCGAGTGATGCTGTACAGCAAGACATTGCTATGCGTTATTTAGCTAAAACGATTGCGCACTACAGTCGCATCAATCAATCTCGTTCAGGAAACACCTCTCAAGCACTAAAAGAGTATCAACAGGTAAACATCGCTTTAAAATAATGCCTAAAACGCTTCAATTGGCAGTCCATTTCTGGGCATATAAAGTATCAAGGACGCTACGCCGCAAATGACAAGGACGGACTTAGTCCTGCAATAAAGAGCTGGATTCCCGATCAGCTGCATCTCAGGAATGACGTAATTGCAGTATGACTACCCATGTAGTTTTCTATGTAAAATATCGTACTTTGGTTTTTTAGTAGAAGGCCGTGGATAGGTGTCATCATTTAAGGTTAACGTTGCTTCACCAAGGCTTATTGAGCCACCATTAAGCTGACTTTTCCATCTAACAAGATACTTAGCTGGAGGTAACTTAGGAAGATTAAAATAAAAAATAGTCCCAGGATCTTTTGGCACTTGAACATCTAAGTTAAGTAAATAACCATCATTATTTCTAATGACTATTGAATGCAAAGTCACACTACTTTCAAACGTTACCTTCAAAGATCGCGTAGGCTCGATAGTAAACTCAATCGTCACATCGCTATTCTTCGCAGAAAGCTCACTAGCATATATATTATTTGGTACCAGCAAAGCGAAAAAGATCATGGTTAGGTAACGATAAACTCTCATTTCAATATCCTTTCTTATAACTAAATTTAATGAGCTGACCGCATGGTCCTAACACAGCAACTATTTCCTTTATCGACTTAGTACTTTTCTTTTGCGGCTAGCACAAAGTGCCTGTATGAATGATGGGTGTAATCCAATATCGACACGGATTATGTTTACAAACCGCAGACAAGGCACCTAATAACGCATCTTGATGATCCACAGGATGCATAATTTCAAACTTACAAAATTCCCTGTAGCCTTCAACTTGCTCTTTGATATTAAAATGGCTGTGTTCACGGCTAAAACCGCAAATATTACCGAGGCTAAAACCAGATAAAAACTCAAGCTCAATCAAGGTATCAACGATATCGTCCTTAATATCATTTTGGGCGATCAGCACTAACAATTGCTCCGTGATCATTGACGTTTCTCCAGCCAGTAATAAAGGATTGGTAACAAATAAAGGGTTGTAATGGTTGATGTCAGCAAACCGCCAATAACAACAATGGCCAATGGCTTTTGGATTTCAGCACCAGGGCCCGATGCAAACACCAATGGCATCAAGCCAAACATGGCTGTCGTGGCGGTCATCAAAATAGGTCGTAAACGTCTTGCTGCACCTTGCTCGACTCGCGCCAATAAACTGCTAAAGACATGTTTGGTCTGCTCGTAATAACTCACCATCACCACACCGTTAAGTACCGCGACGCCGAGTAATGCAATAAAACCAACCGAAGCAGGCACAGATAAATACTCGCCCGAAACATACAAGCTCACGATCCCGCCCATCATAGCAAAGGGGACGTTAGCCAAAATCAAGCCCGCTTTAGCAAGCGAACCAAAAGTGGTAAACAAAATGAGAGTAATAAGCGCAATGGCGACGGGAATAACCAGTAATAAGTTATTAGTGGCACGTTGTTGATTTTCAAACTCGCCACCAAAACTGACACTGTAACCGCTAGGTAAGTTAACCTCAGCGTCAATTTTCGCGTTGAGTTCTTCAACAAAACTGACTATGTCTCGACCTTGCACGTTAGTCGTAATCACCGAGAAACGATCACCTTGTTCGCGTTCAATTAAAATAGGGCCTTCTTTATAGGTTAATTTAGCGATATCGGTAAGGCGTTTTAATGAATGATCAGGCATCACCAACAACTGATTCTGCAGCTCATTAATACTACTCAACCCGCCTTGATTATTGGCGATCAATACTGGGGTACGCTTTTTACCTTGCAGCACTTCGGTCACAACAACACCTTCAAGTTGGCTTTTTAAATACCGCGAAAACTCCATGGTGCTCATGCCAAAGCCACGTGCCAGCTCATTATCTAGGGTTAAGTTAATAAATGGACTGCCCTCAATCATGGCCATTTTTACATCGATACTGCCACTGGTGTCACTGACAAGCTGCTCAATTTGGGCCGTTAATTGCCCAAGTGTATCAATATCGGTGCCAAAGACTTTAATGGCCACATCACCAATACTGCCAGTAAGCATTTCAGAGACGCGCATCTGAATAGGTTGAGTAAAATTAAAATTTACTCCAGGAAAATTAAGCAGTTCAGTGCGAATAGCATCAATCAGTTGCGTCTTGTCAGCAAAGCGCCACTCGTCTCGCGGTGCGAGTTCCAAAAATACATCGGTTTCATTTAGCCCCATAGGATCTAAACCAATTTCATCAGAACCGGTCCGCGCAACCATTTGTTTAATTTCTGGCACCTTTTCAAGCAAGGTAATTTGAATTTGCTTGTCGATAGCAATCGACGCTTCAAGCGAAATAGAAGGTGATTTTTCTAGCTGTAAAATAATATCGCCTTCATCCAATGTCGGCATAAAGGTTTTACCCACAAGACTAAATAGCCCTAAACTCACCACTAACAGCGTAAACGACACGATGATAAACGGCTTTTTATAGGTAAACGTCTTTTTTAAACTGCTCAAATAAGCCGCTTTTAGTTTCTCTATCGCTTTAGGCTCTTGTGCAGACTTTTCGTTAACCAGATAAGATGCAATGACCGGAATAACCGTAAGCGACAACACCAATGCCGATAACATGGCAAAGACAATCGTGACAGCCACGGGCGTAAATAATTTGCCCTCTAAGCCGGTTAATGTCAGTAAGGGAGAAAACACAATCATCACAATGACAGTGCCAGATACAACTGGAATAGCCACATCTTTAGTCGCACGATAAATAAGGTGTAAACGCGGTAAACGTTGCTTAGTCGCAATAAGATTGACCATGTTCTCAACCACTACCACAGATGAGTCAACCAACATACCAATCGCGATGACTAAGCCACCTAGACTCATTAAATTTGCTGACAGATTAAATAAATCCATCATCAAAAACGTCATTAATGCCGCAAGAGGCAAAGACAATGACACAACTAAAGCGGCCCTGACATTACCTAAAAACAGCGCTAGTAATACAATCACTAACAACACGGCTTCAAATAACGCACTTGAAATGGTATCAATCGCGGTATTAATTAAATTAGCACGATCATAAAAAACGTTAAGCTCGCTGCCTTCAGGCAACGAAGTATTAATTTGCGCTAACTTTGCTTTAATATTGGTGACTACTTGGGCAGTATTGGCATCTTTAAGTGCAATAATTAAGGCTTCAGCCGCCTCTTCACCGTCTTTTGATACCGCACCATAGCGGGCTAAATGGCCAATCTGTACGTCAGCTAAATCTATCAAGCGATAAACTTGCGCATCATCCGCCTTAATCACTAACTGTTTTAGTTCATCAATATCATCGACTCGCCCTTCTGAACGCACAATAATGGTATCAGTACCAATGGTTAATTTACCGGCACCTTCATTATGATTATTGTCCGTAATCGCCTGTTGCAAATCTGCAAAACTGACGCCAGCGGCAGCCATGGCAGAAGGATTAGGACTAACACTAAAACTTTTGGCATAGCCGCCTAAAATATTCACATCAGCCACACCAGCAACGGTACGCAGCAAGGGTCTGACTTCCCATTCCAGCAACTGCCGACGTTCCATTAACGATAAGTTAGGGTTTTCAAGTGTAAACATAAAGATTTCACTTAACGGCGTACTCATCGGTGCTACACCACCAGAGACACCTTCAGGAAAACTGTCCCATACCGCCGCTAGTCGCTCGCTGACCTGCTGCCTAGCCCAATAGATATCAGTTCCTTCAGTAAAATCTAAGGTAATATCACTAATGGCATACTTAGTAGTGGAGCGTAAAATGGCTTGATTTGGGATCCCTAAAAGCTCTGTTTCAACCGGTACAGTAATTTGCGCTTCAATTTCTTCAGGCGTCATGCCCGGTGCTTTTAAAATAATCTTCACTTGCGTAGGCGAAATATCAGGAAAGGCATCAAGAGGAATATTAAACCAGGCACGAGTACCCGCTAACATTAAAATCAACGCTACGATCAGCACAAACAAGCGCTGAGTTAGCGAAAAACGAATCACAGAAGCGAGCATATTATTCGCCTCCTAAACCAAGCAGTATACCTTTCACTGCCGCGACAGATTGAGACAAGACTTTAATTTGACTCAAATCTTGATCACTCGCGACAATATAATCATCTGCAGTAGAGCCTAATACATCGATACTCAATGAAGACAATGTTTGGTCTTTTTGGGTAAAAATCTGGCTATCTTGTTGCCAAGTGAACACACTAATTTTAGGCACCAAATACACGGCTTTTTGATATTCAGGTATCACAGTAATTTGTTGCCCTAAGAGTAAATTGCACGTTTGTGGTACAGGGGTAGACCAAGCTGTTAAAAATACCCCATCAGCAATTGCAGACACTTCATCAATGGCAATATGACA
The DNA here is from genome assembly GCF_040309945.1 of Shewanella sp. AC34-MNA-CIBAN-0136. Taxonomy (NCBI): domain Bacteria; kingdom Pseudomonadati; phylum Pseudomonadota; class Gammaproteobacteria; order Alteromonadales; family Shewanellaceae; genus Shewanella; species Shewanella sp. AC34-MNA-CIBAN-0136. Next base: position 81,773 of record NZ_JBEOPJ010000021.1, read on the forward strand.
TTGATTAATGTTCACCGCAGATAACGAGGTTGACTGACTCATAGGCACACTGACTTTCACCCGAATACTATCGGTAGGAATAAGCGAGAATAATTGCACCCCAGCACTGTAGGGGCTATTTAAATAATTAAGATTAACAATGCCCGCCACAGGAGCCATGACCACCAGCGATTCAGTATCTGCATCAATGCTTTGCACCATCTCCATAAAGTGCTGCATGTGTTCGTATTCAAGGTGAGCACTAAAGTAATCTTGGCTGATCTCGCGCCACTTATCTGAGCCAATGCTGCCATTTTTTAATAAAGGCAAATTACGGTCATAACGCTGCTTAGCTAGATCGTATAGGCTTTTGGCCGCCTCTATTTGAGCTAAAAAATGAAACACTTCCGGTCCAGTTAATCTGACAATGGCTTGGTCTTTGGTGACAACTTGCCCCTGTCCCACTAAAAACGTGACTTGCTGAATATTTTCAGGCGTCATAACCCAATAATCGTTACCGGGTAAACGGGCTATTTGTGCAGGAAGAGGGCTACCTTCATAACTGGCCACTTTTTTAGGCGACATATAACTCACGTCTAAGTGACCTAACTCGCTAAGAGATATGGTTTCAGCACTAACAAACGCCGATGATAAACCGATTGTGATACATAAAAGGCTGGTGCCAAATTTGGCCATCATAATGAAATCCCTAAAGCTTGCAGTTGCTGAGAATGAAGTTGTTGCTGGGCCACTTGGTTAAGTGCTAAACGCGATTCGGTATCTAATGCATCCATGTAACGGCGTAACCAAATTTCATAACCCATTTGGTTTTGGTCTTTTACCTTGGCCAAATCTTCAGTGATGGTGCGACTCAGTGATACCCCTCGTTGTAACAAGGCCTGCTGTTTTCTGAGATTATGCTGCTGTAATAACAGCTTTTGTGATTGATTTTTGAGTTCCAGATACAGTCTTTCGCTATTGATGCGTTGATCTTGATAATCTTTCTGCCAAACCGACAGCTCACGTTGAGATAAAGCAGAGCCAAAACCGAGTGGAATACTGATCCCAACACCTAAATGCTGGTCGTTAGAGAGATCACCAGCCGTTTCCTTTGCGGTTAATGACACAGTCCACGGATCTTGTTCACCCGCTTGCTGGCTTGTCATCATGATGTCTTGAAACTGTTGTTGCAGCGACTGTAATTGCCACAAAGGATGCTGCATCAATACCACATCAGCACCATGAATAGATTGCACGTCTAATTCAGCCATATTATGGCCACTTTCTTCTATATTTTCGGGGATCTCACTCAAACCCGTGAGTGATTGAAATAATGCCATTGCTTCATCTTGTTGCTGTTTTAGTTCAATCTGCGCTAAATCAATATCCACGCGTTCACGATCTAATAGCAATAAATTGACTTTAGGAAACTCACCCGCAGCAGACAGTTGTTTTTGCTGCACATGTAACTGTTCTAATAGTGATGCTTTACGTTGCAGTTGCTCAGACCTAACTAAAGCGATGCGGAAATCCCACATGCTTTGTCTAAGCAAACCAGATAAATATAATTTTTGAAGTGCCACCTGCTGCTCAAGCAGAGAGCTTGTTAACCGTTTTAATTTGTTATCGCTTTGGTGCAAATTAAAAGATTTAATGGGTAAGTTAAGTGATACTTCTTGTTCATAAATGTTACTATTATCCAGATCGCCTAGGTAACTTAAACTAATGCTCGGTAAGCCCGTCAACCAAGTCGAACTGCTCAATTGTACTGAGCGGTTATCGTTGAGTGGCATGGCATTAAAGGTGGTCTTGTTTAATCGCGTTTGACTTAACTGCAACAGTGGTGACAGGTCATTGCTTGTAGCGCCATAGCTATAAGAGCTAATCGCTAGCGCAATAATAAGACATATTTTGATACTAAACTTCACGGCAGACATATGTGATTTCACTAACCCAAAAGATATAGTTAGACTATTATCTTTAGGTAGAGAACACATGGGGAGTATGTATCATAAATGTCGCTATGGTACATATGTACCATAATGTAAACTCATGATTTTAATGCGTAATCATTTACCCTTTTTAGTTTTATTTACGTAACACACTCATTTTTGGACCGCTGTCATGAGAAAAGATGTATTCATTATTATACTGCTACTGCTAATCACCTTGTTTAAGTTGTTCGACATATTTGCCGATTTTCAACTGGACATTCCCGCTTGGCACATTGCCCAAGAAGCCATGCTGGTATTGTTAACGATTGCAGCGAGTATTTTTTTAGGTTATGACCTGATCCGCAGTTCTCGCCAAGTCAAAGCACTCAAATCGAAACTTAAAAAAGCGGATAAAGAAATCGATCACATGTCAGCACAAATGCGATCAGCAAGACAAGAATACAGCGTAACAATCGCAACACAATTCGATGCATGGCAGTTTACCAAAAGTGAACAACAAGTCGCTTTATTACTGTTGAAAGGCCTCAGCTTTAAAGAAATTGCCGAGGTACGACTCACCAAAGAAAAAACGGTCCGCCAACAAGCATCAACAATTTACAGCAAAGCACAAGTTGACGGCCGCCACACTCTATGCGCCTGGTTTATGGAAGATTTTATTCAAGAGTAATACTCACTAAGCCCAAAAAAATATAGGTACCTGCTTAAAAATATTACAGGGTGAATAACGTAGTAGTCAGGATTATTATTTTAGCTTTTTCCCTTTGTCTTCATTATCCGCGCAGGCTTAGATCCCGGCTTAAATGCCTTATTGGGAGGGATCCATTTTTGACTTTTGACTTTTGACTTTTGACTTAATGACTTAATGACTTAATGATTTAATGATTTAATGATTTAATGATTTAATGATTTAATGATTTAATGATTTAATGATTTAATGATTTAATGATTTAAACCCATAAAAAAACCAGCATTTTCATGCTGGTTTTTTTGTTGTTAACAAATATTGCTAACAAGGCCGGTTAACTTATGGATGACACTCGTTGTGCATTTCTAAGTTAGTACCAATGTCTTTTGAGCGATTGGCTTTAGCATCATCATTACGTAATTGCGTTAAATGATCCAAGTAAGCTTGGTCAACGTCGTTGGTAATATAATGACCGTCGAACACAGATGTTTCGAAACGCTTAATCTCTGGATTTTCCATTCTTACTGCTTCAATTAAGTCGCTTAAGTCTTGGAAAATAATGCCATCGGCACCAATGATTTTGGCAATTTCGTCAGCATCACGACCATGAGCGATAAGCTCATTAGACGTCGGCATATCAATACCATACACATTCGGGAAACGGATTTCAGGTGCAGCGGAAGCAAAATACACTTTCTTTGCACCGGCTTCTCGCGCCATTTCAATGATCTGTTCAGACGTAGTACCACGTACAATCGAATCATCAACCAATAATACGTTTTTACCTTTAAACTCGGTATTAATCGCATTCAGTTTACGACGTACTGATTTTTTACGTTCTAGCTGACCAGGCATAATAAACGTACGACCAATATAACGATTTTTCACAAAACCTTGGCGGTATGGTAAATCCATGCAACGTGCAATTTCTAATGCGATATCACACGAGGTCTCAGGAATAGGAATAACAACATCAATGTCGTGATCTTCCCATTCTTTCTTAATTTTTTCGCCTAACTTAGCGCCCATGTTTACACGGCTTGCATAAACAGACACTTTATCAATGCTCGAATCGGGACGTGCAAAATACACGAATTCGAAAATACATGGCGCATAGCTTGGGTCTGCTGCACATTGACGGGTAAACAATTGTCCATCAAGTGAAATATAAACAGCCTCACCAGGTGCTACGTCACGCATCACTTCAAAACCAACAGCGTCTAAAGCAACACTTTCAGAAGCAACCATGTACTCAGTACCCGTTGCGGTTTCGTGTTTACCCAATACCAAAGGACGAATACCAAATGGGTCGCGAAAGGCCACTAAACCTTGGCCAATAATCATCGCAACTACCGCGTAAGCACCACGAGTTTGCGCATGCACTTTAGCAACTGCATCAAACACTTCATCGGCACTTAAGGTTAAACTGCGCGTTTCTTGTAACTCATCGGCTAACAGATTTAACAAGATTTCTGAGTCTGAGGTGGTGTTAACATGACGACGCTTTGTGACCAAGCTTGCAGCCAGTTCAATCGTATTAGTCAAGTTACCGTTATGTGCTAACGAAATACCAAATGGCGAGTTAACATAAAACGGTTGTGCCTCTGATGCACTCGAGCTGCCAGCGGTAGGATAACGAACATGTCCAATACCGGCATTGCCTTGTAAACGCTGCATATGTTTAGGTTCAAACACATCTTTGACTAAGCCGTTTGCTTTACGTAAACGAAACGCATTCATGTCAACCGTCACAATACCTGCTGCGTCTTGACCACGATGTTGGAGCACAGTCAGCGCATCATAAATGGTCTGATTAACTGTTGATTTTCCTACTATTCCGACGATACCACACATGGGTAAGGTTCCTCACTGTAAAGTGTTTTATGTTTATATTTTGGGTACAAAGCTAGAGGTATTTTCAAGGTAGTTAAAAAACCACTGAATAACCACGCCAAATTCAGGTACAAGAACAGAGTCCTGCCACCATTTAGTGTCAGGGAATGCCGTAAAAGCATCCATAAAAAACAGTAATGCACTAACGATTAACGCGCCACGAATGGCACCAAAACACAGGCCTAAAACACGGTCTGTGCCCGATAATCCGGTTTTAGCCACTAACTGGCCTAATAAATAATTAACGAGTGCCCCTATGATCAGGGTAATGATAAAAAGAATAGCAATCGCCACACCATTTCTAACTAACTCGTCCTGCATTTGGGTTAAATGAGCTGCAAGATCAAGATAAAACTGGCTAGCGATAAAGAAAGCGGCAAACCAAACCACAAGAGACATGGCTTCTTTGGCAAATCCGCGGATCAAACTAATAATAGTTGATAACCCGATGACAATAATTATTGCGTAATCAATCCAAACCATGGAGATGGGGATCCGGTATAGGGTTCAAGACGGCGGGATTCTAACAGAGACAGAGATGTTTCTCACCTCTGATTGCACAAATTATTCTTGCGTGATTAAGAACAATCAAATTGTAAATATTAATCACGCACGCAAAATACCGTCTGAAGAGGTTATTGTTCCTGTGGATTATAGGCTACGATTTTGCCTTTTAATCCGGTTAATTTGAATATAGGTTGCTGACGAGCTTTAAGTTTTTCTTCTGAAACTTCAGGGCCAACAAATACTCGGGTTAGTTTCCCTTCAACGGGTACTTTAGGCAGTGTATAAGCGTTAAACCCCGCTTTTCGCAGTTGAGCAATCAACGCTTTTACATTGGTAATATTATTAAACCCGCCTAACTGCAATGTAAAACCAGCAGTAATAGGTGATTTCACTTTATTTGCAACCTGGGTTTCAGGCTTTTTAACTGCCACTGTAACTGGAGCTGGAGCTGGCGGCTTAACAGCTTGGCTGACTTCTTTGGTCGGCTCTTTGTTCGGTTCAGCTCCCCCTAATGCAACGATATCGTTACTGAGATCTTGTGGTTCAGCAATCGTTAACACTTGAAATTCTTCTACTGGTTCTGCGGTATTGTCAGAATTAACTTTATTGGAAGCACTTGGCTGAGTTTGACGTAAAGGAATTTCAGTGAACTCCTCAACCACTTGCGTTTTTTTACCGTCTAATAAGTCGGGTAAAAAAATCACGCCTAAGGCCACTAATACGATGGTACCCACCAAACGATTTTGAAATTGACGATTCAAAGCTAATTCCCTTTTTTAACCAAATGACGTAAATGATGGCTTGTACAACCGACGTCGGACATAAATAGTGTTTATAAAGATTTAAAGCCTGCAACAGTATAAAAAGAACCGAAGACAATAACCACATCATCGACATTTACCGTAGTTTGTATGGCTTGCCATGCGCTAGCGATGTCAGCAAACTCACTAACATGCTCACGACTACTGTCATTGGGCAATGCTTGACGCAATGCTTGTGCTGATGCGCCTCGTGGATTATCTAAACTCACCAAGTTCCAATGGCTAATTTGTTGATCTAATGTCGCCAATACCGACTTAATGTCTTTATCTTTAAGCATGCCACACAGGGCTACAATACGCCGACCTTGGTACGCCTGTAATTGTTGTGCTAAATATCTGGCTGCATGGGGATTATGCGCAACATCTAATAGTACTAATGGTTGCTGACTCACCTGCTCTAGTCGTCCAGCCAGTTGAGCTTGTTGTAATCCTCGATTAATGTGCTGTTGGCTTATTTGCGGCCAAATATGGCTTAGCAGCGCAACAACACTTGCAGCGTTAGCTAACGGTAACCTTGGCACCGTTAAGCCAGTATATGACTGCTGCGCAGATTCAAAGTGCCATAATGCTGGTTGAGTCTGATCTTTATGGTAATCAAACTCATGCCCAACACGATAAAGAGTTGTACGGAGTTGATTAGCATATTCAGTGACGCTCAACGGTAAATCTGGCTCACCGATAATAGCAACACAATCTGAGCGAAACACGCCAGCTTTTTCTCTGCCAACCAGTTCACGGGTATCGCCTAAATATTCTTGATGATCAAGATCGATAGAGGTCAAAATAGTGGCAGTGGAATCGATAATATTGGTTGCATCCAATCGCCCACCTAAACCCACTTCAAGAATGATCACATCGACTTTAGCAGCTTTAAACAAATATAAACCTGCTAAGGTGGCATATTCAAAAAAGGTTAATGAAATATCACCTCGCGCGGTCTCTATCGCACAAAAAGCTTCGATAAAGGAGTCATCACTGGCATCTTGTTGATTTATTTGTACCCGTTCATTGTAATGCAGCAAATGAGGCGAGCTATAAACGCCGACGGACAAATCAGCTTGATGTAAAATCGAAGCCAGCATAGCGCAGGTTGTACCTTTGCCATTGGTACCGGCTACGGTAATGACTTTCGCTGGCGCTAAATCAAGCACATTTAATTTCTCGGCAACAGCGCTGACTCGAGTTAAGCCCATGTCAATTTCGCTAGGATGAATTGCCAGCAAATAATCCAGCCATTGAGCTAAGCTTGACTGTTGATTGGGTACAGTAATTTCAGACACGATTGACATAATTCAATACCATTTAACTTATTCAAACCTTACTCGGCGCTGCGAATACAAAACATGGGTTTTACATTTCAATAAAGATAACTTACAAGACTTAATCGAGCATAAACAATGGACCCAGCGCTAACTTAGGCAATTGATAATGTTCAGGGTAAGTCACATCGACCAAATACAATCCATTCGGTTTCGCAGTAGGTGCCGCTAACTTACGATTTTTCAGAGCAAACAATTCTGTTATCCACTCTATAGGTTGATTACCTAAGCCGATTTGCAGTAATGAACCAACAATATTACGCACCATATGATGTAAAAATGCATTAGCTTGAATATCGACCATCACATACATGCCTTGGCGAGTCACATTGACTTGATGCACGTTTCGAAACGGCGTTTTAGATTGACAATGCAATGCTCTAAAACTGGTAAAATCGTGTTCGCCAACAAAAAGCTGTGCCGCTTTATGCATCAAGGTTTCATCAATATCACCGTGATAATGGCTCACTCCGGCACTTAAAATACCCGGGCGCAGTTTATGATTATAAATCACATAGCGGTAACGTCTGGCTGTCGCACTGTAACGAGCATGAAAACTGTCATCGACTTCTTTTGCCCAGCGTATCGCCACACTGTCGGGTAAATTAGCATTAACGCCCTGTGTCCACGCCGTCATTGGACGTTGAACATCGGTGTCAAAATGAACCACCTGCCCGGTACCGTGTACACCAGTATCTGTTCTTCCGGCACACAAAACGGTTATAGGTTCATTAGCCACATAACTTAACGCTTTTTCAATCTGGGCTTGCACTGAATCGACCTCGAGTTGGCGCTGCCACCCACAAAAACCACTACCATCATATTCAACACCTAACGCGACCCGCATGCCTATATCCTCTACTCAATAATGGCGCGCAGTTTATCACAAAAAAACGGCGCATGTATCTGCGCCGTTTGCTTTTATGTGGTTAACATAAGCCTATTTCATTACCTATGCAGGCAAGAAATTATCGGCTTAACTGACACTTTTTAGTAAATTTTTGGCTTCTAATTGCTGACGTTCATTACCGTCCATTTGCACTTCTTTTAATAACGCTCGAGCACTGTCTTGATCTTCAATCTCAATATACGCCCTGGCTAAATCAAGTTTTGCATTAACGGAGTTTTCTTCATCATCAACATCAACCATATTCGGATTGCCCATTAATGAACTTGCAGAGCCCATATCAACATTAACGTCTTTATACTGATCGGTTTTATCGTCATCTTCATCAGCATCGTTCAACAGTTTATCAATATCGATATAACCGTTTTCACGCTCAAAACGCATTAAGTCATCGTCACTGGCTTTATATTCTGTTGATTGGCTTCGTTCTTTTTGATCGAGTGCAGCCAATGCTTCATCAACAGTTAAGTTGTCATCGCTAAGGATATACTCATCTTCTGAGGTAAAGTCATCATCGTTGTCATCATCATTGAGTGATTGTGAAAATGCAGCCAGTAGATCATCGTCACTCACATCTGCTTCATCGATTTCTCTCTCGTCAGCGGCTGACTCGGCAGCTTTAAGTAAATCGCTTTCCCAATCTAAAAGTTCAGGTTTTGGTTTACTTGATTTTAGGTCATTAAAGAAGCCTGAATCTTTATTGATTTTACTTTTCGCACTAGACGAAGCAGCCTCTTCATCATCCATTTGTGCTAACAAGGCATCAAGACCATCATCCGTTTCTGATGTAGGAGCTTGTGCAGCTGCAGTTTCTTGATCAGACTCAACATCATTATTGCTCGTTGACGCTAACGCGGCTTCAAGTTCAGCATCTAACCAGCTGTTATCTTCGTCATCGCTGTCTGCTGCTTTATCAGCATCCGCTTCTGGCTCAATATACTTGTTCGTTTCAATATCAGCGGAATCATCTGTGTTAGTTAAATCGGTATCGTTAAGATATTCATCAAACTCATCGAATAATGCGTTATCGTCGATGCTTTCATTGTCAGGCTGAGTGCTGTCAACCTGCGGAACACTGCCATACTGTGGGTTTTCAGTGTCATTTTCTGATGGAGTATCGTCTTTTATATCTTCTTTAAAGCTTGCCAATAAAGTATTAATGTCATCATCGAGGGACTCATCATCAGATATAGATTCTTCATCGGAAATATCATCATCTAATTCAGCAGCTATCTGTGCTTGGACGGCAGCCTTCTCCTGAATGTCGGCATCTGACTCAATCACTGGCTCGTTAAGACTCGCTAATAATGCATCGATGTCATCATCACTGGTTTCATTATCATCAATAGAATCTACGACATCCTCATCACTTAACTCTGCAGCAATTTGCGCCGCTAAATCATCACTATCGGAAGTTTGCTGTTCACCGGTTGATAGTTCATCACTTTTTTCATCAAACACTGATTCAATAACAGGTTCATTCAAGCTAGACAGCAATGCATCAATGTCATCATCACTCGACTCTACATCTTGGATATCTTCGTTAGTATCATCTTGCAACTCAGCTGCAATTAACGCGGCTATGTCATCATCGTTGTCAATTGAATCACGGTTTAGCGGCTGAAGGTCTGTATCCCCATCATCTGTTGAGCTATCTGTTGAGCTATCTTCTTCGGTCTCATCCTTGGTCACAGACAAGCCAGCTAGGAGTTGATCTATATCTTCGTCCGTTGCTGTAGGAGCATTAACATCAGTTTGTTCCGAATCAGGCTCTGATAGTAATAAATCAAGGTCCTCTTCCGCGTTTGCTTCAGCTGATTTTACCGGTGTTTCGGCAGCCACATCATCTGGCTCTGCAGGCATATCAAACTCAGCTAACAATGCATCGATATCGTCATCCGCGTTTGCTTCAGCTGATTTTACCGGTGTTTCGGCAGCCACATCATCCGGTTCAGCAGGCATATCGAACTCAGCTAACAATGCATCGATATCGTCATCCGCGTTTGCTTCAGCTGATTTTATCGGTGTTTCGGCATCAACATCATCCGACTCTGCAGGCATATCAAACTCAGCTAACAATGCATCGATATCGTCATCCGCTTTTGCTTCAGCTGATTTTACCGGTGTTTCGGCGGCCACATCATCTGGCTCTGCAGGCATATCAAACTCAGCTAACAATGCATCGATATCATCTTCCGCGTTAGCTTCTGTTGATTTTACTGCTTCTTCAGCGGCCACATCATCTGGCTCTGCTGGCATATCAAACTCTGCTAACAATGCATCGATATCGTCATCCGCGTTTGCTTCAGCTGATTTTACCGGTGTTTCGGCGGCCACATCATCTGGCTCTGCAGGCATATCAAACTCAGCTAACAA